>JANMIB010000163.1:0-3738 GCA_031375605.1 Allobosea sp.
TGTGCGGCAATCTGGGGCTGTCCGGTGAAGGCTGGTTCGATGGCTGGGGCCTTCTGCAGGCGTTCCGGAAAAAAGCGCGGGCGCTGGGTGCAACCTATCTGACCGGCGAAGTGGCCCGCTACGAGCTTGACGGTCAGCGCATCAGTGCCGTGATCCTGAAGGACGGATCGCGGATCGCTTGCGGCGCAGTCATCAATGCTGCGGGCTCGCAAGGCGCACGCCTCGCGGCCACAGCGGGCGTGATCATCCCGGTCATGCCCAAAAAGCGCTATGTCTTCACCTTCCTGTGCAAGGGCGATGTGCCGAACTGCCCGCTGCTGATCGACACGAGCGGGGTCTATTGCCGGCCAGAGGGCCACCGCGCCAACGAGGGGCAGATGTTCATCTGCGGGGCTTCCCCACCCGCGCATGCCGATCCTGACTGGAACGAGGCCGATGCGGATGTCGCCGATGTGGACTGGACGTTCTTCGAGGAGACCGTGTGGCCCGCGCTTGCCGCCCGTGTGCCGGCGTTTGAAGCGATCAGGCCGGGGCAGGCCTGGGCCGGGCCTTATGACATGAACATGCTCGATGCGAATGCCATCATCGGGCCATCTTTTGGCGTGCCGAACCTTTATCTGGCAAACGGATTTTCCGGTCACGGGCTGCAGCAATCACCGGCCGTCGGACGCGGGCTGGCGGAGCTGATCGTTCACGGGCGCTATGTCAGCCTTGACCTTGCGGACCTTGGCCATGAGCGCATTGTGAGC
This sequence comes from Allobosea sp., assembly GCA_031375605.1. GTDB lineage: Bacteria > Pseudomonadota > Alphaproteobacteria > Rhizobiales > Beijerinckiaceae > Allobosea. The sequence continues at coordinate 750 of JANMIB010000163.1, forward strand.
AATCGTCCGCTGGTCGAAGCAAACGTAATCTGAAGCGAACGTGATCTGACAGGAGGCCGACATCATCAGTCTTGAGCATGTGCGCACCATGGCGCGCTACAATCGCTGGCAGAACACGAGCAGCTATCGCGAAGCTGACAAGCTCGGAGACGATGCCCGCCGCCTGCCGCGGGGAGCCTTCTTCTCGTCGATCCACGGCACGCTCAACCATCTCATGTGGGCCGACAGCAGGTGGATGCACCGTTTCGCAGCCATGCCTAATCCCGCGCGCGGAATCGCGGAATCGGATCAGATGTTCGGCGTGTGGGACGAGTTGAAGGCAGCACGGTTGGAGTTGGACGAGACCATTCAGAGTTGGGCCGACAGGCTCGATCAAACCTGGATAGAGGGTGTCATGACGTGGGCTTCAGGCGCTGTCGGGAGCCAGATGACAAAACCGCGCTGGCTACTGGTGACGCACTTCTTCAACCATCAGGCCCACCATCGCGGGCAGGTGCATGCCATGTTGACTGCAGCGGGCGCAAAGCCTGATGCCACGGACCTGCCCTTCATGCCGGATGATGGTGCTGCCTAAACCAACTCCGCCAGCCGAGGCGGATCGCAGCCGGGTCGCGAGCAGGTGATGGAGGCTGCCCTTGCAGCGAAGGCAAGCCACGTTGTGAGTTCGCCCAAGCTGGCGACATGATCCGGCACACCCAGGCGGGCGTCACGCGCCATGGCCGCCAGAAAACCCGCCGTGAAGGTGTCGCCTGCGCCGACAGTGTCGACGATGCTGGTGAGAGGAGCGGGCACCTCGACGGTTTGCACCATTGTCATGGCGACAGCACCCTTAGCACCGCGCGTCATGACCGCGATGCTGCACCCCAGCGCCAGCCAGCGCTGCATGGCTTCATGGGGTGCCAGATGTGGATACATCCATCCGAAATCCTCCACGCTGGCCTTGGCAATTGTCGAAGCCGCGACACGCTCCTCGATGAGCACCATGGCCTCGGCATGTGGCGGCAGGCAGGATGCACGGATGTTGGGATCATAGCTGGATGTGGCCTGGGCCTTTGCATCACGCATCAGGGCATGGCAGGGCATGGCCGCCGCACCGGCGGTGACAGCAAACGACGCGGCATGAACGTGGCTGATGCCGACGGGCAGCCCTGATGGCAAATCCGGCACGTCCTCATGTGCTGTTCCCGCCAGATGCAGCGCGAACATCGCGCCATGGCTGGCTGCAGAAGGGCGGACAATCGCAACCGGTGTCGACCTGTCACTGATCCGGCCATGCGAAACATCGATGCCCTCTGCGGCAGCGGCCTTGGAAAAGCGCTGCCCCAGCACATCATTGGACAGGCTCCAGGCGTAGCTTGGCTTCAAACCAAGCCTCGCCAGCGCCAACGCGGTGTTGAAGCCCGAGCCGCCGAGCACGCATTGAAATCCGCGCGCCTCGTCGTCGGTTGGCAGGAAATCGGCGATCGCTTCCCCGATGACCAGTATGTTGCTCACAGCAGGCCGCGCTTTGCCAGATTGCGCATCAGGTGGCTGGTGCCATAGGTCCATGGCGCGCAGGCGGTCGAAGAGCGCATGCGGTTGACAAGGCTTCCGAGCTTCGGAGCCGACACCGTGACGATGTCACCAGTCTTGTGCGTGAACCCGCCGCCAACCGTGTCGCGATCCTTCACGGGCGCGAACATCGTACCAAGATAAAGCACGGCACCATCGGGATACTGGTGATGGCTCCCGATCATCTGGCTGACAAGATCTGCAGGGTCACGGCTGATCTTTGCCAGGGATGATGACCCTTCGAGCACAAAGCCATCCTCGCCGCGCACAGTGAGAGAAACGACCGTGTTCCGGACATCATCAAGCGAGAAGGTGCTGTCGAACAGGCGAACGAAAGGGCCGATGGCCGCGCTGGCATTGTTGTCCTTGGCCTTGCCAAGCAGAAGGGCCGAGCGCCCTTCGACATCGCGCAGGTTGACATCGTTGCCAAGCGTCGCCCCGACAATGCGGCCATCGGAGGCCACGACCAGCACGACTTCGGGCTCGGGATTGTTCCAGGTCGAGATCGGGTGAAGGCCCGCATCCGCACCAGTTCCGACCGCCGCCATGGGCGAAGCCTTGGTGAAAATCTCCGCATCAGGACCGATGCCGACCTCCAGATACTGGCTCCAGGCACCCTGGGCGATCAGCACATCCTTGAGACGCATGGCTTCCGCTGAACCGGGCTTGAGCTTAGACAGGTCATCGCCGATCAGCTTGCCGATCTCGGCGCGGATGTTTGCCGCAGCGGCCGGGTTGCCGCGTGCCTTCTCCTCGATGACGCGCTCCAGCATCGACACTGCAAAGGTGACACCTGCCGCCTTCACAGCCTGCAGATCAATGGGCGCAAGGAACCATGGCTTGCCGGGATCGCGCCCGTCAGGCGGCGTATTGGCCAGGATGTCGGCCAGTTGACCGACGGCCGGGCCGTCTGCCTTGCGCAAGGCAGCGGCTGGATCAGGCAACTCGGCAAGGTCGCGGACGGTGGCGAAATGGCCCGTCACATCGATCACACCCCCGGTGCGCAGGGCTGCCACGCAAGGCCCCTCCGCAGAAGGAGACCATACGCGCGCCACAAGCGCGCCGGCCTGGCCATCCGCCGGCAAGGTTTCCCTGGGAGTGAGAGCAAACATGGGTCAAGCATCCTGAAAGCTGGCATCGACAAACTGCATCAGTCACGGTTCCGGAGCGCAGATCAAGCGGGGCAGCACAATCAGAAGAAGATTCGGGTTCGTCATCGATCTGTCATTGAAATGTCACCCCGGTTTCGTGCTAACCTTCCAGCAAGCAACAAGAAGCGCCCGACTGGGCGTACCTACGGGAGGTTCCATGAGCAATTTTCGCAATCTGGCGGCAAGATCCACTTTTGTCATGTCTGCCTTCGTCATGTCGGCTGCCGCAGCGCAGGCGCAGACGGAAATCCAGTGGTGGCACGCGCTGACAGGCGCCAACAATGACA
>JANMIB010000181.1:0-17824 GCA_031375605.1 Allobosea sp.
CCCCACCCGGTATGTCGAGGATAATGCGTTCTCGCATCCAGCGCGCCACAATCCGGCTGACGGTCTCGATGGTGAGGCCAAGATGGTCGGCGATGTCCTGTCGGCCCATGGGTAAGGCTACGGTCGCGGACTTGCCGTTGATGCGCGCAAGGCGTTCTTGCCACCGCAGCACAAAGGCAGCCACCCGCTCCTCGGCCCTCCGTCGGCCCAGCACGACCATATGATCCTGAGCGATCGTCAATTCGTGTGTGGCTGCCAGATGAAGCCGCTCGAGTAAGTTCTGTTTTCTGCGCGAAAGGGCGGTGAACTGATCGCGATCGAATCGGCACAAGCTGGTGCGGACCAGTGCATCGGCCGAGAAACTGTAGTTCTCGTCAGGCGACAGACCGATGAAGTCACCTGGCATGGCAAACCCGATCACCTGGCGCCGACCATCGGCCAAATCACGCTGCAAGCGAATCAAGCCCGAGGTGACGGTGTAGACAAACTGGGCCTTGTCACCAGCGTGGAACAGCGGCATGCGCGGTTCAATGTCCTGATGGTGAGCCAAAATCTCAAGTTCGCTGATATCGTCATCCGACATGGCCGAACATACTGCGTACAGCCGAACCCGACACGTGGCACAGACCGATTGGCAACCTTTTGCGCTGGCACAAATGCCAGGTATCTGTGCGTCGAAGACCACATCGAGCGCTGGAACATTGTCGTCAAACACAGAGGTCACAGATGTTGCCCGCGTTGGATCATATTCCGCTTTAAATGTTTAAGCTCAGAGGCGCACACGCGTCAATTGTGGCAGGTACCGAGCCGCCCCATCATTCCTCAACATCCGGCATGGAACCTCGCATGACCCTGCAAACCTGCGCGGTCCGATTGCAGAGGGCAGATGCGCGCCTTTGAGCTATTCGTTGATGGTGCCAAGGCAGCGAACTCTCGCGCCGAGACGCTGGCAGGCCATTTTACGCGCCGACAGATATTCTGGCCGAGCCCCACCACTGGGGGATCCACGCACATTGGCGGAAGCTGTCGTGACGCTGGTCAGGAGATTGCCGATGGCCACAATATGACCTCGCATAACGCAGAATAACCAGTTTATTCCACAGACAGCAGGTCAGTCAGACGCCCGATATTCGCAATCATCACACGTGCTCCGTTGACCTCAACACCTTGGCTGACAAGCTGCGCGAGCACCCGCGAGAACGTTTCAGATTTCATGCCGAGGCGGTTGGCGATCAGCGATTTGTCATCGGGCAAGGTGAAGTCCGCCGATCCTTCCGTGTTGCCGGATTGATCCAGCCGAAATCGGATGGTGCGTTGCTTGGTGGTCATGAGCTTCATCTGCTCGATCTGCGCCACAAGCATCTTCATATGCTGTGCCATCGACGCGAGCATCGCAAAGGCCATCTTGGGCTTGATCAGCAAGGTCGACGGGGTCCATGGCCTTGGGAAGCGCACAGCCCCGGATCAGGCTCCAGTCATGAGGTGTCAACACGTCACAGGTCCGATCTTGCACCGCGCCCATTTATGCAAGCGGGTCATCAATCGTCGCGGTTGGATGTGCAAGCCTGATCATCGCGTCCCGATCAGACAGCGTGACGGATGCACCACAGACAGCCACACCATAGGGCTGAAGCGCCGCAAAAGAGCGCGACAGCACCTCCGGCACCATGCCGAGGCGCGAGGCCAGCACTTTCTTGTCAAACGGAAGCTCGATCCGCCCGGTGTTGCCCATGGCAGCGTCCTGCACCAGAACCCAGTTGGTGAGACGCTCCAGGCTTGACCGAAGTTTCTGGTTCTTGAGTTCCTTGACGACACCGCGACAGGCCGTCGCCAGTTCCAGCGCAATGGTACGTGCGAACTCTGCATCCTGGCCGAAGGTATCCCGAACAGCCTCGGCCGGGATCAGCAATATCCTCGCGGGCGTCAGCGCGCGGGCAGACTCCAGATACATCCGGTCAAGGATCACAGCCGCAAGGATGAAACTATGGCCGGGCCCGAGGACCGCAACCGTGGTTTCGCGGTCGCGGTAAGCCGAGTACACCTCGACATTCCCATCCACGATCACATGCAGGAAATCTGCCGGCTCGCCCTCACGGGCCAATTCCACGTGAGCGGGAAAACGCTGCAGAAAGGCACATTTCAGCATGGTCTCGACCAGCGCTGAATTGACCCTGCCGAACAGTGGCAGGCGTCTCACGGCATCGATGTCGTCGGCACGCATATCGGCCTCCTTGCACCCATGACTAGGCGTTCCGGCAGCGTGCGTCTTTGATTTATATCATGCGTCCAAACGCTCAAACGTCGACAGGCCTTGATGACAACATCTGCGCTTGATGACCTTTCTGTCAGCCCGCCTTGAATCGTTTGAAACGCCCTCAATCCTTGATCTGGATCAGGCGAAATACGCATTCCATAGGCATCAATCCCGCATCCGGATGAAGAGCATCCAGGGTCGACGGGGGCTGACATGACAGTCACAACGGATACATCAGCCGCAGGCGGCATCGACAAGGGCGACCAGGGACGGGCACTCTGGTTCTCGACATTCGCCTTCACCGTCTGTTTTGCCGTGTGGACGATTTTCGCCATCATCGGCATCCAGATCAAGAAAGACCTCGGGCTCACTGATACCCAGTTCGGGCTTCTGGTCGGCACACCGATCCTGACAGGCTCGCTGATCCGGCTGATCCTTGGCATCTGGGCCGACCAGTATGGCGGGCGGGTGGTCTACACCTTCACCATGCTGTCTGCGGCGGTGATGACCTTCCTGCTGACCTACGCTTACGACTACACCACCTTCCTGATCGCGGCGCTCGGCGTCGGAATTGCAGGCGGCTCATTCTCGGTCGGCGTGGCCTATGTTTCCAAGTGGTTCCCGAAAGAGAAGCAAGGCACAGCGCTCGGCATTTTCGGGGCGGGCAATGTCGGTGCTGCCGTCACCAAGTTCGCAGCCCCCGTCATCATGGTCGCTTATGGCTGGAAGACAGTCGCGCTGGTCTGGGCTGCGGTTCTTGCAGCCACCGCCATCATCTTCTTCCTGATGACCAAGGATGATCCGGATCTTGCCAAGCGCCGTGCGACGGGCAGCAAGCCCGAGTCTTTGTCGGCGATGATGGAGCCGCTCAGGAACATCCAGGTCTGGCGCTTCTCGCTGTATTACTTCTTTGTCTTCGGGGCCTTCGTGGCGCTGGCGCTGTGGCTGCCGCGCTACCTGATGGGCGTCTACAACCTCGACATTGCCACCGCCGGCATGATCGGTGCAGCCTACTCGATCCCGGCCTCTGTCTTCCGGGCTTATGGCGGGCACCTGTCCGACAAGTTCGGGGCACGCACGATCATGTACTGGACCTTCGGGGTCTCGGTGGTCTGCACCTTCATCCTGTCCTATCCGCCGACATCCTACGTCATCCAGGGAATTCGCGGCCCGGTCGAATTCACGACACGCATGAGCCTTGGTGGGTTCGTCGCAGTGGCCTTCGTGCTTGGTTTCTTCATGAGCCTTGGCAAGGCGGCTGTGTTCAAGCACATCCCGGTCTACTATCCCGGCAGGGTCGGCGCGGTTGGTGGTGTTGTCGGCCTCGTTGGCGGGTTGGGTGGTTTCATATTGCCCATCGCCTTCGGCATGCTCAATGATCTGACAGGGGTGTGGCAGAGCTGCTTCTGGCTTTTGTTCCTGATTGTGGCTGTTGCGACGCTTTGGATGCACTTCACCATCCTCAACATGGAGAAAACTGCCGCGAGAGCTGGCATTTCCGTTCACACCTTGCCGGAACTGCCCGAGATGCAGCCCATCCACGGCAAGGTGCAGGAAGGCGCGCTGGCAGCCAAAGGGGCAATCACCGACTGGCGGCCCGAGGACAAGACCTTCTGGGATGGCGGCGGGCGCAGCGTCGCGCAGCGTAATCTCTGGATTTCAATTCCGTGCCTTCTGTTGTCCTTCGCGGTCTGGATGGTCTGGTCGGTGGTGGTCGCCAAGCTGCCAAGCGTCGGCTTTGCCTTCACCAACGAACAATTGTTCTGGCTGGCCTCGCTGCCCGGCCTGTCGGGCGCCACGCTCCGCATCTTCTACAGCTTCATGCCCGCCATGTTCGGTGGCAGGCTCTGGACCACGCTGGTCACCTGGTCATTGCTGATCCCGGCACTCGGCATGGGCTTTGCGGTGCAGAACCCGGCAACGCCCTACTGGATCTTTCTTGGCCTTGCGCTGCTCTGCGGCTTTGGCGGCGGCAACTTTGCTTCCTCGATGGCCAACATCTCGTTCTTCTTTCCCAAGGCGGAAAAGGGTAACGCGCTCGCCATCAACGCCGGCATGGGCAATCTCGGCGTCAGCGTCGTGCAGTTCGTGGTTCCGGTCGTGATCACGGCAGGCGTCTTTGGGACCTTCGGTGGCGATCCGCAGACGGCAACAGTCGGCAAGGTGACCTCGACGCTCTGGCTGCAGAATGCCGGCTTCGTATTTGTGCCCTTCATCATTGCGTCAACCTTCGCAGCCTGGTTCGGCATGAGCGACATCGCCACCATGAAATCGAGCTTCTCCGATCAGGCCGTCATTTTCCGGCGCAAGCACAACTGGATCATGTGCTGGCTCTACACCGGCACCTTCGGCTCGTTCATCGGCTTCTCGGCAGCCTTTCCGCTGCTCTCGAAGATCCTCTACCCAGAAGTGAACGCGCTTCAATATGCCTTTCTTGGCCCGCTCGTTGGTGCGCTCGCCCGCGTCGCTGCCGGCAAACCTTGTGACAAGATCGGCGGTGGCCGCATGACGTTCTGGGCCTTCATCGCCATGGGTTTCGGCGTACTTGGTGTGCTGTATGCCATCGGCATGAAGGGCGATCCGTCCTCGTTCCCGGTGTTCTTCGCCAGCTTCCTGTTCCTGTTCGCCATGACCGGCATCGGCAACGCCTCCACCTTCCAGATGATCCCGGCGATCATGAGGAAAGAGGTGGCGCGGCTTGAGCCAGACCTGAAAGGTCAGGATCTCGTCAGGCAATCCGACAAGGAAAGCGCCGCCATCATCGGCTTTACCTCGGCGATCGCGGCCTATGGCGCGTTCTTCATCCCCAAGAGCTTCGGAACCTCGATTGCCGCCACGGGCGGAGCCGAAGCCGCGCTCTATGCCTTCCTCGGCTTTTACGTGGTCTGTGTGGCCGTGACCTGGTGGTTCTACACCCGGCCCGAAGGCCTGTTGCATGACATCGAGCGCGGCAAGCCCTCGCTCTCCTCCACGCTTCGCCCTGCCGAATGATCCTGATCAACACCGGAGGCACATGACATGAGCCATTTTCTCGACCGCTTGACCTTCTTCAACAAGGTCTCAGAACCCTTCTCGAACGGTCATGGCATCATGACAGCCGAGGACCGTCGCTGGGAAGACGGCTACCGCAAGCGCTGGCAGCACGACAAGATCGTGCGTTCCACCCACGGAGCGAACTGCACCGGCTCCTGCTCCTGGAAGATCTACGTCAAGGGCGGCATCGTCACCTGGGAAACCCAGCAGACCGACTATCCGCGCACCCGGCCCGATCTGCCGAACCATGAGCCGCGCGGCTGCTCGCGGGGTGCATCGTACAGCTGGTATCTCTATTCCGGCAACCGGGTAAAATACCCTCTGATCCGCTCGCGCCTGCTCAAGCTCTGGCGCGAGGCACGGGCAATGCTGACACCAGTTGCGGCATGGAAGTCCATTGTCGAAAATCCCGCCAAACGAGATGATTTCGTCAAGGTGCGTGGCCATGGCGGCTTCGTGCGGGCCAAATGGGACGAGGTGACCGAGATCATCGCCGCGGCCAACGCCTACACCGCCAAGGAATACGGCCCGGACCGCATCTTCGGCTTCTCGCCGATCCCCGCCATGTCGATGGTCAGTTATGCGGCTGGCTCGCGCTACTTGTCGTTGCTCGGCGGCGTCTGCATGTCGTTCTACGACTGGTATTGCGACCTGCCGCCTGCCTCGCCGCAGACCTGGGGCGAACAGACCGACGTGCCTGAATCAGCCGACTGGTACAATGCCGGCTTCCTGATCCTGTGGGGCTCGAACGTGCCCCAGACCCGTACGCCCGACGCCCATTTTTACACTGAAGCGCGCTATCGCGGGGCCAAGAGCGCCGTGATCTGCCCGGATTATTCGGAAGCGGCAAAGTTCGGCGACATCTGGCTGTCGGTGAAGCAGGGCACGGATTCGGCGCTCGCGATGGCCATGGGCCATGTGATCCTCACTGAATATCACGTCAACCGGCAGGTGCCGTATTTCCGGGACTATGTGCGCCAGTACACGGACATGCCAATGCTGGTCAGGCTCGACAAGCAAGGCGACCAGCTCGTGCCGGGCCGTTTCCTGCGCGCCTCTGACTTCGTGAAGTCTTTGGGTGAGGCCAACAATCCCGATTGGAAGACTGTCGCCTATGACGGGACCTCCGGCAAGATCGTGGCGCCCAAGGGCACGATCGGCTTCCGTTGGGGCGAAAGCGGCAAGTGGAACCTTGAGCAGCAGGAATCTGGCGGCAAGGACACCAAACTTCGCTTGTCACTGTCGGACATCAAGGATGACCTTGCCGATGTGTCCTTCCCGTACTTCGGCAATATCCCGACACCGCACTTCACCCACACCGATCATGGCAGCGTGCTGAAGCGCCGCATTCCGGTGAAGAAGCTGAAGCTGGCAGACGGCGAGGCGCTGGTGGCGTCGGTGCATGACCTGTTCATGGCCAATTACGGCGTTGATTGCGGCCATGGCGGCGAGAACATCGCGCGATCCTTTGCTGATGATGTGCCCTACACCCCGGCATGGGCTGCCAGGATCACAGGTGTTTCCGCTGACAAGATCGTGCAGGTGGCGCGGGAATTCGCCACCAATGCGGAAAAGACCAAGGGCCGCTCGATGATCATCATCGGCGCTGCCATGAACCATTGGTTCCATGCCGACATGAACTATCGCGGCGTGATCAACATGCTGGGGATGTGCGGCTGCATCGGCCAATCCGGCGGCGGCTGGGCGCACTATGTCGGGCAGGAGAAGCTCAGGCCGCAAGCCGGCTGGGCACCTCTGGCCTTTGCTCTGGATTGGGGCCGTCCACCGCGCCAGCAGAACTCGACCTCGGCCTTCTATGCCCACACAGATCAGTGGCGCTACGAGACGATGAACGTCGGCGATTTGATCTCTCCCACTGCACCCGCGGGCCCCGGCGAAGGCGGCTCGTGGGATGGCGCCATCATCGATTACAACATCCGGGCCGAGCGAATGGGCTGGCTGCCCTCCGCGCCGCAACTCGAAACCAATCCATTGCAGGTGGCCAAGGACGCAGCTGCTTCCGGCATGGAAGCCAAGGACTATGTGGCGAAGTCGTTGAAAGACGGCTCGCTGAAAATGTCCTGCGAGGACCCGGACAACCCGAAGAACTGGCCAAGAAACCTGTTCGTCTGGCGCTCCAACCTCCTGGGCTCCTCCGGCAAGGGGCACGAGTATTTCCTCAAGCACCTGCTTGGCACCACCCATGGCGTGCTCGGCAAGGACCTTGGCGAAGAAGGCCGAGCCAAGCCAATCGAGGCCGCCTGGCATGAGCATGGGCCAGAGGGAAAGCTCGACCTTTTGGTCACGCTCGATTTCCGCATGTCGACCACCTGCGTATATTCCGACATCGTGCTGCCAACAGCCACCTGGTACGAAAAGAACGACCTCAACACCTCCGACATGCACCCGTTCATCCATCCGCTGACCAGCGCAGTGGATCCCGTCTGGGAAGCGCGCTCGGATTGGGAGATCTACAAGGCCATCGCCAAGGCGTTCTCGAAGGTCGCGCCAGAAGTGCTCGGCGTCGAAAAAGACGTGGTTCTCAACCCGATCAAGCACGATAGCCCGAACGAAATCGCTCAGCCCTTCGATCCGCGCGACTGGAAGAAGGGCGAGTGCGAACCGATCCCCGGCAAGACCATGCCAACCGTCACGCTCGTCGAACGCGACTATCCGCACATCTATGAGCGCTTCACCGCTATCGGCCCGCTGATGGAGAGCATCGGCAACGGCATCAAGGGCATGACCTGGAAGACCGGCCATGAAGTGCAACTCCTGAAGGAACTCAACGGCATCCATGCCGAGGGTGCCAACAAGGGTCTGGCCAAGATCGTCACCGACATCGACGCCACCGAAATGATCCTGATGATGGCGCCGGAGACCAATGGTGAGGTCGCGGTCAGGGCATGGCAGGCACTGGGCAAGACCACAGGGCGCGAACATGCGCATCTGGCCTTGCCAAAAGAGGATGAGAAAATCCGCTTCCGGGATGTGGTCTCGCAGCCGCGCAAGATCATTTCGGCACCAACCTGGTCAGGGCTCGAAAGCGAGAAGGTCTGCTACAACGCCGGCTACACCAACGTGCACGAGCTGATCCCATGGCGCACGCTGACGGGCCGCCAGCAGCTCTATCAGGACCATCTCTGGATGCGGGCCTTCGGTGCTTCGCTCTGCGTCTATCGCCCGCCAGTCGATCTGCGCACCATCAAACCGGTGATCGACCTCAAGCCCAATGGCGAAAAGCAGATCGTGCTGAATTTCATCACGCCGCACCAGAAATGGGGCATCCATTCGACCTATACCGACAACCTCCTGATGCTGACGCTGTCTCGCGGCGGTCCGATCGTCTGGTTGTCGGAGGATGACGCCAAGTGTGCTGGCATCGTCGATAACGATTGGGTCGAAGCCTACAATGCGAACGGCGCGCTGGTGGCCCGCGCCGTTGTCTCCCAGCGCATGAAGAACGGCACGCTGTTCATGTACCACGCGCAGGAAAAGATCGTGAACGTGCCCGGTTCGGAGATGACCGGCAACCGCGGCGGCATCCACAACTCGGTGACGCGTGCGGTGCTGAACCCAACCCACATGATCGGCGGCTACGCCCAGCTGGCCTACGACTTCAACTACTACGGCACGATCGGCACCAACCGCGACGAATTCGTCATCATCCGCAAGGTGAAGACCGTCGACTGGCTGGAGCGACCGCTGAACCGGCCAGAACTTGCCAACAAACCCAGCCACACAACCTTCACCGCAGCCGAGTGACAGGAGCAGACCCATGAAAATCCGCGCTCAAATTGCGATGGTTCTGAACCTCGACAAGTGCATCGGCTGTCATACCTGCTCGGTCACCTGCAAGAACGTCTGGACCAACCGTGAAGGGATGGAATACGCCTGGTTCAACAACGTCGAGACCAAGCCCGGTATTGGTTACCCCAAGGATTGGGAGAACCAGAACAAGTGGAAGGGCGGCTGGAAGCGCAAGCGCAATGGCAAGATCGAGCCGCGCATCGGCGGCAAATGGCGCGTCCTCGCCAACATCTTCGCCAACCCTGACATGCCCGAGATCGACGACTACTACGAGCCCTTCACCTTCGATTACGAGCACCTTCAAAAGGCCCCTGAACTGGAGGCCTTCCCGACCGCACGTCCGCGTTCGCTGATCACCGGCGAGCGCATGGAAAAGATCGAATGGGGCCCGAACTGGGAGGAAATCCTGGGCGGCGAGTTCGCCAAGCGCTCCAAGGACGCCAACTTCGAGGGCATCCAGAAGGAGATCTACGGCCAGTTCGAGAACACCTTCATGATGTATCTGCCAAGGCTGTGCGAGCACTGCCTCAATCCGACCTGCGCAGCAGCCTGCCCATCAGGCGCGATCTACAAGCGCGAGGAGGACGGCATCGTCCTGATCGATCAGGACAAGTGCCGCGGCTGGCGCATGTGCGTGTCGGGCTGCCCTTACAAGAAGATCTACTACAACTGGTCGAGCGGCAAATCCGAGAAGTGCATCTTCTGCTATCCGCGCATCGAAGCTGGCCAGCCAACCGTGTGTTCGGAAACGTGTGTGGGCCGCATCCGTTACCTGGGTGTGATCCTTTACGACGCCGACCAGATCGAGGCCGCCGCCAGCACGCCGGATGAGAAGGACCTCTACGAGCAGCAGCTCAAGATTTTCCTCAACCCCGACGATCCAGCCGTAATCGAACAGGCAAGGCTGGATGGTATTCCGGAGCAATGGCTGGAAAGCGCCCGCCATTCGCCGATCTGGAAGATGGCGATGGAGTGGAAGGTCGCCTTCCCGCTGCATCCGGAATACCGCACGCTGCCGATGGTCTGGTATGTGCCGCCGCTGTCCCCGATCACGGCAGCTGCCGAGGCCGGCCAGATGGGAACCGATGGCGGCATGCCGGATGTGAAGTCCCTGCGCATCCCGCTGAAGTACCTTGCAAACCTCCTGACAGCCGGAGACGAAAAGCCCATCGCCACGGGCCTTGAGCGGATGCTGGCCATGCGCGCCTACATGCGGGCCAAGACGGTCGACGGCGTCATCGACGAAAGCATCGCCAATCGGGTTGGCCTCACCGCCCTTCAGATCGAGGAGATGTATCATCTCATGGCCATCGCCAACTACGAGGACCGCTTCGTCATTCCGACCACCCACCGCGAGGTCACGCAGGATGCCTACGAGCTGCGCGGCGAATGCGGCTTCTCCTTCGGCGACGGCTGCCTGCCATCTGACAACAAGGTCAACCTGTTCGGCGGCATCAAGGTCAAGAACGACAAGCCGAAGATGGGAGCCTACTGATGAAAACGCTCAAGGTTCTGTCGGTGCTGCTGACCTACCCGACGCCGGAGTTGCTGGAGGCTGCGGATGAGTTGAAAGCCGTCCTCCGGCGCGAGGGTGTGCTCAAGAAGCATGCGCTTGCCGGTGTGCTGGACCTCGTTGACGCACTGGTCGAAGGCGATCTGTTCGATGCGCAGGAACGCTACATCCTGCTGTTCGACCGCACGCGCTCGCTCTCGCTGCACCTCTTCGAGCACGTTCACGGCGAAAGCCGCGACCGCGGGCAGGCCATGGTTGATCTGATCAAGGTCTATGAGGATGGCGGCTTTACGCCGACGATGTCGGAACTGCCGGACTTCTTGCCGCTGTTCCTTGAGTACGCCTCGATCCAGCCGCCTGACACCGCACTCGAACTGATCGGCCAGCCCGGTCACGTGTTTGCAGCGCTGGCTGAGCGGCTTGGCAAACGCAACTCGCCCTATCAGGCCGTCTTCACGGCATTGGTCGCGCTGTCGAAAGCCAAGCTTGACGAGGCCGCGCTCGCCGCCCTGCGCGCCGAACCGGACCCCGAGCCGGATGATCTTGAGGCGCTCGATGCGGCTTGGGCCGAGGAACAGGTCAGCTTTGGCCCAGGTGCCGCCGCCGACGAGTGCGGCAAGGACACGCTGTCTGCCAAGCTGCGGCAGGCGCGACGCCCAGCCCCCGGCCTGGAACCCGTTCCCGGTGCAGGACCACGCACCATCCACACCCATTCTGCCGCCACTGCGAGGGGAGTCTGAGCCATGCGCGACGCGATCTTTCACATCCTTTTCGTCTGGTATCCGTATGTCTGCCTGTCGGCTTTCATCTTCGGCAGTCTCATCCGCTATGACCGGGAGCAGTACACCTGGAAGGCTTCTTCGAGCCAACTCCTGCGCAAAGGTCAATTGCGCTGGGGCTCAAATCTGTTCCACTTCGGCATCCTGTTCCTGTTGATGGGGCACACGGTCGGTCTCCTGACACCGACGGCGCTCTACACGCTGTTCATCACCCCGGAACAGAAGCAGTTCATCGCCATCACAGCAGGCGGCGTCGCAGGCGTTGTCTGTTTCGTCGGCCTGACGCTGCTTCTGCACCGCCGCCTGTCCGACGCGCGTATCCGCCAGACCTCGACCTATATGGACCTCGGTGTGCTGATCATCCTGTGGGGGCAGCTTTGCATCGGCCTTGCCACTTTGCCCTACTCCTTCAGCCACCACGATGCCTCAGTGATGCTGGTGCTGTCTCACTGGGCACAGGGCATCCTCACGGTCCAACCAGTCGATGCACAGACGCTGCAGGGGCTTGATTGGCCCTATCTCGTGCACCTGGTCATGGGCATGACGATCTTTCTGATCTTTCCATTCTCGCGGCTGGTCCACATCTGGTCAGCCCCGGTCTGGTATCTCGGGCGCAAGGGCTATCAGGTGGTGCGCACCCGCTCCAAGCTTGATGGCTCTCGCGCACCCCGTCCCACGCAAGCAGCGGAGTGAGGATCATGAGCGAAGCCCAGGTTGCATCAGGCTGCACGGTCAAACCCATCATTGCCGCCAAACCGAAGACGATCAGCGTCAACGGCGTCACCATCTCCCGTGCAGCGATTTCGCGGGAGACCCAGAACCATCCGGCGTCAAAACCGATCGAAGCCTGGCAAGGTGCGGCGCGGGCCTTGGTGGTGCGCGAACTGCTGTTGCAGGAAGCGCGGCGCACCAACCTTGATCCTGAGCCGATCAGCGATGGGGAGGGCCGCCGGGAAACAGACGAGGAAGCGCTGGTGCGTGGCCTCGTCGACAGCGAGGTGGTGACACCGCAAGCCGACGAGCCCACATGCCGACGATACTATGAGCAGAATCGGCGCAGGTTTACCTCTCCGACGCTCCACGAAGTCTCGCACATCCTGCTGCTGCATGATGCGCACGAGGTCGAGGTGCTAGCGACAGCGATCCTGACCGCGCTGCGGGATGATCCCAAATCCTTCGCAGCCATGGCCATGCTCAATTCAGTGTGTCCGTCCAAGACGACCGGCGGAAACCTTGGCCAGATCGGGCCAGGCCAGACCGTGCCGGAGTTCGAGGAGGCCTTGCCCGATCTTCCCATCGGGGTCGTGGCACCTGCACCTGTCACGACACGTTTTGGCCTGCACATCGTCAAGGTCGAGCGGAGGATCGAAGGTCACGAGCTGCCGTTTGAGATGGTTCAGGCTCGCATCGCCGAGTGGCTCAATGAGAAGGTCCGCCGCACGGCCATCCAGCAATACATCTCGATCCTGGCTGGCAAGGCCAGCATTGTCGGCATTGACATCAGTGCCAGCAACTCCCCGCTCGTTCAATAGGAGAGCGCCATGCAACTTGGTGCATTGCTGAACCATCTCGAACTCGACGCCAATGCAGGAGCAGCCCTGGTGGCGCTGGGTGACATCACACTGTTTGCCCGCGTCGAAGCCATGGGCGCGAAACATGACGAGGAGCCTGGCGAATATGTTGCCAATGGCGCACGGCGCTTTGCAGCACGCGCCAGCAACGAGGACTGGCTCGGACTGATGAACGCCATCGAGCGGGCAGATGACCCCGGGCGCGCCGTGCTGGAGAAGATCGTGCTCTGGTCGCTGGAGAAAGACGCAGCTCCCGACAAAAACCCACATGAAGGGTGCTCGTGTGGTGGCGGTGGGTGCGGTGACCCTGTGCCATGACCAGCCATGAGCCGGTTGATCTGCATCAGAAGCTGCAAGGCGTTGAGCCGATCGTTGATGCGATCCCGTTCTCGCTGATCGACAAGCCGCTCGACTACATCCTTGCCGATCATGCCCGCAAGCGCAGCATCTGTGTCGCCCTCAGGCGTTTCGCAACTGACGGGCAGGTCGCGCGTTCCGAGGCCGACATGGTGATCGGCTTTCTCGACCAGGATCTGCCACTTCATCATGAGGATGAGGATCAGGATCTGTTTCCGGCAGTGCGCCGACGGGCATTGCCGGAAGATGATCTTGGCGCTGTCCTCGCGCGCCTATCCGAAGATCATCGGCTGTCGGCGGTGATGGTCCATGCCATCGTGGATGTACTGGCCGCAATGCCCGGCGATGATCCGGTGAAACTTGATCGTCAGGCGCGCGAGCTCATGCAGGCCTATGCGGCGAGCGAGCACCGGCATCTGGCCATGGAAAACGGCATCGTCATGGCCATTGCCCGCATCCGGCTCAAGCCTGCCGATCTGAAAGCCATCAGCCAGACCATGAAGCTGCGCCGGGGAGTGCATGCCTGATGTCCCGCACGCTTGATGAAGCTCAACCTGCATGGCTGGATCTATGCCATCCGCGGCGGCCTGCTGCGCGTTCTCGGCCCCTTCGCCCGATGACATGGCCTCGCCGCCTTGCTGCATGCCAGCGCTCGACATGCCGCGGAACAAGCCAAGAGATGGAGATTGACCGATTGCAAGCCGTTTGCCCACCAACGTGAAAGCCAAACACCATGTCCGCAAAATCTCAGATGACGGCCCTGATCTATACCGATAGCGACGCCGCAGACCGGCTATTGCGCATGCTGGCGTTGCACCTCACGGAGCAGGGCTACAGGCTGGCAGGGCTGGTGCAGCACAACCAGCCGCGTCCGGGCCGCTCCCGCTGCGATATGGTACTGGAAGATGTCAGCGGCGGAAAACTGGTGCCGGTTTCGCAGGATCGCGGGCCACATGCCCGTGGCTGCGCCCTCGATATTGGCCAGCTGCTGCAGGCCACACATCTGGTGCAGGCAGCCTTGCCCAGCAACCCCGATCTTGTGATCCTGAACAAGTTTGGCAAGACAGAAAGCGAGGGCCACGGCTTCCGGCCGCTGATCGCAGACGTGATCGATGCGGGCCTGCCATTGCTGATTGCAGTGCCGTGGCGCAACATCGAGAGCTGGCGCATGTTTGCGGGCGATTTTGGCGAAGAGATCATCCTGGACGGCGCGCCGGATCAGGCCGACTCACTTTGCAAAATGCTGGCAATTCGGATGAGGCGCACGGCAATAGTTTCAACAACGGCAAGGTTCAGTGGTCCGGCGATTGCCATTCGTTGAAGCCATCCAAGTTTTTCGGCTAATGCACTGGTTCAGACCAGCTTGTGCCGATTTCATTGCGGTCAGTTCACCGCCCATTAGCGCATCTGTCTTGCCCAATGACGGCTCCGCCATGCGCGAATAGCAAGTATCGCCCATGATCCGGATCAAACGAGCAAAACCGCAGGTCATCTGGCAAACGGTGATGCTGATCATGAAAACAGTCCGGTGCCACACACCATAGGTGTTCACTTGCCGATCCGATTGTCGAAGGTCCATCGACCAATACGTCGCAGGCGATACTTGACCTAGATCAAGGCCACCATGCCCCGCGCAGTCCACGGCTATGTCTCAAGGCAACACGCTCGCCATCCGAGCGCCATCCGTGAGAACCGCAATGCAAGCTGTATCAGGCCCACCCGCCGGCAAGTCCATGACAATGCCGGAAATGCTGCTTCCGCTGTTTTTGGGGGTCTTGTGCTTCCTGTGCATTCTGGTTGCGGCCAAAACGGCTGAGCCGGAGTTCGCATTCCATGCCTATCTTGGCGCGGCGGCCTGTGCTGCGGCGATCTTCACGGTCTTCAATCGCTACTCCGACAGACCTGCCGACCCAGTGCCGCAGGAAATCAACGGCAAGCCGAACTACAATTTTGAGGTCGTCCGCTACGGCGTGATTGCCGCCCTGTTCTGGGGCATTGCTGGCTTTCTGGTTGGCCTGATACTCGCCTTGCAGCTGGCGTTCCCGATCTTCAACTTCGATTTGCCCTGGCTTGCCTTCGGGCGTCTGCGCCCGCTGCATACGTCGGCGGTCATCTTTGCCTTTGGCGGCAATGTGCTGTTCGCGACATCATTTTATGTCGTGCAGCGCACCAGCCGCGCGCGGCTGGCCGGTGATCTGGCGCCATGGTTTGTGTTCTGGGGCTATCAGTTTTTCATCGTCATCGCGGGAACCGGCTATCTGCTGGGCATCACCCAGGGCAAGGAATACGCCGAGCCGGAATGGTACGCCGATGCGTGGCTGACGATCGTCTGGGTGACGTATCTGTTGGTGTTTCTTGGCACGCTGTGGAAGCGCAAGGAACCGCACATCTACGTGGCAAACTGGTTCTATCTTGCCTTCATCGTCACGGTGGCGATGCTGCACATCGGCAACAACCTCTCTGTTCCAATCTCGTTCTACTCCTCGAAAAGCTACATTGTCTGGGGCGGCGTGCAGGATGCCATGTTCCAATGGTGGTATGGCCACAACGCCGTCGGCTTTTTCCTGACGGCCGGCTTCCTCGCCATCATGTACTACTTCATCCCCAAGCGCGCGGAGCGGCCGGTCTATTCATATCGCCTGTCCATCGTGCACTTCTGGTCGGTGATCTTCCTCTACATCTGGGCTGGCCCGCATCACCTGCACTACACCGCGCTGCCGGACTGGGCGCAGACCCTCGGCATGACGTTTTCGATCATGCTCTGGATGCCCTCTTGGGGCGGCATGATCAACGGCCTGATGACGCTGTCAGGTGCCTGGGACAAGCTGCGCACTGACCCGGTGCTGCGCATGCTGGTCGTCTCGGTCGCGTTCTACGGCATGGCCACTTTCGAAGGGCCGCTGATGTCGATCAAGGCCGTCAATTCACTGTCGCACTACACCGACTGGACCATCGGCCACGTCCACTCCGGCGCGCTGGGCTGGAACGCTTTCGTCTCCTTTGGTGCCATCTATTGCCTCGTGCCATGGCTGTGGAACCGCAAGGAGATGTGGTCGCTCAGGCTGGTCAACTGGCACTTCTGGTTGGCAACACTCGGCATCGTTCTTTACATTACCGCGATGTGGGTTTCGGGCATCCTGCAAGGCCTGATGTGGCGCTCGTACACGCAGCTCGGCTTCCTCGAATACTCCTTCATCGAGACCGTCGCCGCCATGAAGCCCTTCTACGTCATCCGCGCGCTTGGCGGCGGGCTGTTCCTCACCGGCGCGCTCGTCATGGTCTTTAATGTCTGGAAAACCATCACGGTCGGTGAGCAGGTGACGTACGGACCTGCGCAGCAACCGCAGCTTCAACCCGCTGAATGACGTTCTATTATAGTGACTTAGCCTGACGAGAGCCAACATGTCCCTCTGGAACAAACACAAACTGCTTGAGACAAACTCGATCTTCCTGGTGCTCGGCATCCTGCTTGTGGTGTCGATCGGAGGTATCGTCGAGATTGCGCCGCTGTTCTATCTCAAGAGCACCATCGAGAAGGTGCAAGGCATGCGGCCTTACCGCCCATTGGAGCTGGCCGGGCGCGCGGTCTATCTCCGCGAAGGCTGCTACAATTGCCACAGCCAGATGATCCGGCCCCTGCGCGACGAGGTCGAGCGCTACGGCCATTATTCGCTGGCTGCGGAGAGCATGTACGACCACCCCTTTCAGTGGGGTTCCAAGCGCACCGGGCCTGATCTCGCGCGCGTCGGCGGCAAATACTCCGATGAATGGCAATTGGCGCACCTGAACGACCCGCGCGCGTTGGTGCCCCAGTCGATCATGCCGCCCTATGCTCATCTTCAGCGGCGCGAGGTCGACCTTGACGCGGTCGTCGACCACATGAAGGCCAACCGCATCGTCGGCGTTCCGTATACCCAGGAACAGATCGACAAGGCCATCCCCGACATCAGGGCGCAAGTCGATCCCGATGGCGCGGACACGGACGCTTTCCTGAAACGCTACCCGAAAGCGCAGGTTCGCAACTTTGACGGCAACCCCAGTGCGATCACCGAAGCCGATGCCCTGATTGCCTACCTGCAGGTCCTGGGCACGCTGGTCGACATCAAGCTCTACGACAACAAAGCCAACTTGCGTTGAGGATACGAAAATGACGGAAACCTACGCATTTCTCGCGCATATCGCCCAATCCGCTGGCCTGCTGTATTTCATGGCGATCTTCACCGGCATGGCGATCTACGCCTTCTGGCCATCGAACAAGGCCAAGTTCGATCAGGCCGCCGCCATTCCCCTCAGTGACGATTGAGGCCAGGAAATGAGCACCGAACACCACAAACACATCGACGATGTCACTGGCACCGCAACCACAGGCCACGAGTGGGACGGCATCCGCGAACTTGAAACGCCCATGCCACGCTGGTGGCTCTGGACGCTGTATCTCACCATCATATGGGCGGTCGGCTACTGGGTGCTCTATCCCGCCTGGCCGCTTCTGTCGGACAACACGCGC
>JANMIB010000213.1:0-3052 GCA_031375605.1 Allobosea sp.
CATGCCATCACCCATGATCGTCGAAATGCATCGCAATTTCTGCGAACGCACCACGGCGGTGTGAAACGAACTCAGACGCGGCGACGCTTGCGAGGGCGGCAGCCATTGTGCGGAATGGGCGTGACGTCGCGGATGGAGGTCACGGTAAAACCAGCCGCCTGCAACGCGCGCAGTGCAGACTCGCGGCCCGAACCCGGACCCAGAACCTCAACCTCGACCGTGCGCACGCCATGCTCGGATGCCTTGCGGGCTGCATCTTCCGCCGCAACCTGGGCAGCATAAGGTGTCGACTTGCGCGAACCCTTGAAACCCATCACGCCGGCGGACGACCACGAGATCGTGTTGCCCTGGGCATCGGTGATCGTGATCATCGTGTTGTTGAACGAGGCGTTCACGTGGACGATGCCAGAGGCAATGTTCTTTCGCTCACGGCGCTTAACGCGGCCTGCTTCCTTAGCCATTGTCTTGTCCTTCAAGCGCGCCCGTTATGCCAGGCGCTGGGGAATGTGGAGGTGATCGGCTCCCTGCTCGTCATGGTCGGGCTTGGCCCGACCATCCCTTGCGAGGGACGGGTTCCTCGGGTCAAGCCCGAGGATGACGAAGCCAAAGCTCCGTCACTTCTTCTTGCCGGCGATGGCCTTTGGCTTGCCCTTGCGGGTGCGCGCGTTGGTATGTGTGCGCTGGCCACGGACCGGAAGCCCCTTGCGATGACGCAGGCCACGATACGAACCAAGATCCATCAGGCGCTTGATGTTCATCGAGACTTCGCGGCGCAGATCGCCCTCGACCTGATAGTCACGGTCAATGGTTTCGCGGATCTGGAGGATCTCGGCGTCTGACAGTTGGGCAACACGGCGCTCGGCCGGAATGCTCACCTTCTCGCAGATTTCAGAGGCAAACCTGGCGCCGATGCCATGAATATACTGAAGCGCAATCACAACGCGCTTGTTGGTCGGGATGTTGACACCCGCTATACGAGCCATGGCTCTCTCCATTGCTAGGCTGGCGCAAGCGCCACCGATGAACATTCCCCGCGTCCGGTGGAGGCCGGCTCATGCGAGCAAAGCCAGAGCAAAAGCAGCCCGCAGCCCAAAAGGCTCCGAACCACGCGCAATGACGATGACCGGGGGTTAGTGGCTGGCACTCGCAGTGTCAAGGACTAATGCGAAGTCTGACATACACACGCCGGCCCGCTGACGCGTGTGACAGGCGCAATGCCTTGTCGCATCACCCGTGTCACAGAACCGGCTCATCAAAATCCGCCAGATCCGGAATACGGCCAAAAGCGATCTTTGCACCGGCATAGCCACCGGGGGGCTGCCTCTGAAGGCCCAGCATTGCAGCAGAATGTCCGAACCTGGCGCTCAGTCCATCCGTGATGTCGGACAGTTTCTCCCATTTGTTGCGGATGGCAAGCGTCTCGGTGCGGCTGAACAGATCACGCGGCCTGTCATCCACCCTCACCAGATCAAACAACACGACATGGATTGTCTTTGCATAGCGCAGCACGCCCTCGCCTTCCGCAGCATGCAGCAAGCGGTTGAGCGCGGTGAGCAGGAACTGATCATCGCGGACAGCTTGAAAGCGCTCGTCCTTCTGCCAGCGCGTCCGGTCCTGGCTGCGAAGCCCGATACTGAGGGTCTGCGCCATGAACCCGTCACGCCGCATCCGGCGCGCCGCCTTGACCAGAAGAAGGCGCGCACATGCCGCAATGAGACCGGGTTTGCGCCACTGATGGGGCAGCACACGGCTGTGACCGAACATGCCGCGCCGCGTCTCGGGCCGCTGCACCGCTTTGCCATGCAGCGCTGCGTGAAGCCGTTCGCCTTCCACGCCGCCCCACAGCGCGCGCATCTGCTTGGGCGCGAGGGTCAGCAGACCATGCACATCCGTGATTCCGGCGCGGGCCAGACGCGCCGCGTTGCCCTTGGCAATGCCGGGAATGTCCAGCAGGGCGCAGTGTACAGCGCTTGCGGCAGATCCTGCTGACGGATGATCACCAGCCCGTCGGGCTTGTTCATTTCAGCGCCAATCTTGGCAATCAGCTCGTTCGGACCCAGCCCGATGGAGCATGTCAGCACCGGGCCGATGTGCAGGGCCAACGCGGTCTTGATGTCACGGGCCAGCGCCTCGGCCCTGGCCTGCTCGTTGCGCATGAGATGGCAGACCACCTCGTCAATCGAGCGAACAGCCCCCACCGGCACAACGTCGCCCACCACAGACAGGATCTGGTGGTGAAGCCTGACATAGGCCTCGGGCCGGGCCATGACAATCTGGATGCCAGGACAGACCTGCCGCGCCTCCCTGACAGGTGTGCCAACCTTGAAACCGAACGCTTTTGCCTCGCGGCTCGCCGCGATCAGACTGGTGTGGTCGCTTTGCAGTGGCACCACGCCGACAGGCAAGCCGCGCAGCTCCGGTCGCAGATGCTGCTCGGCACTGGCAAAGAAACTGTCGAAATCAAGATAGAGAGCCATCGGCCCAGCAGCATGTTCTGGCATGCCTCATATAAGAACAAAATAAGAACATTGGCAATGCGAATTAAGAACAGGACATTTGAATTTGACGCAAGACGCATTGAAACAAAAAAGGCGGCCTATCAGGCCGCCCTGCTCACACAGCGATGATCACGTTCACACCAGCGCCTTCGCAATCGCCGCAGTCACGTCATCGACAGGCTGCATCCCGTCAACCACGGTCAGGTGTCCACGCTTTTCATAATAGGGCGCAACCACAGCCGTGTCGCGGTTGTAGGCATCAAGGCGCGTCTTGAAGACCTCCGGATCATCATCCTTGCGCACCGGCTGCCCTGCTGCCCTCGCCTCGTCGGCGCGCTTAACGATGCGGCCCACAAGCTTGGTCTGATCCACACGCAATTCGACCACGGCGCGCAGGTTCAAGCCCTTTGCAGCAAGCATGGCATCAAGTGCTTCGGCCTGCGCCACGGTGCGCGGAAAGCCGTCGAGGATGAAACCCTTGGCGGCATCAGGCTCTTTGATGCGGTCGGCTATGATGCCGATCACGATCTCGTCCGAAACCAGTCCGCCAGCAT
>JANMIB010000258.1:0-12894 GCA_031375605.1 Allobosea sp.
GGCCCGAGTTCCAGCACATGATCAGAGTGCAGATGCGTGATCAGGATCGTGGCAAGATCCTTCAGTGCGAACCCGGCTTCGACAAAACCACGTGTGACGCCAAGCCCGCAGTCGATGATGTAAGGATGCCCTCCGGCCACCAGAAGCGAGGATGTGGGCGAAGGCCCGCCCTTCCTGATAGCCGGACCACCTTTGGTGCCGAGCAGCACCAACCTGTCAGTGCCTGTCATCTCGGATCCCTGTCATTTCGGGTCTTTGGCGGCAGGGTCAAAACGTTTCGCCATGCCGTCCCAGCAGCCGACATAGTTGCCCTGCAAGGTTGGCAGACCAACGGCATGGCGCGTCACACGCTGCGGAAACCGGGTCTCGAACATGAAGGCCATGGTGCCGGTGAGCTTGACGGGTTTCAACTCGACAGTGGACGCATGCTCAAAGGCAGGTGCATCAGGCCCATGGGGCAGCATCTGGTTGTGCAGCGAGAAGCCGCCCGGCACGAAACCTTCGGGCTTGGCATCATAGACCCCGTAGACCAGCCCCATGAACTCGCTCATGATGTTGCGGTGATACCAGGGCGGGCGGAATGTGTTCTCCGCCACCATCCAGCGCTCCGGAAAAATCACGAAATCGATGTTGGCGGTGCCAGGCTCGCCTGATGGCGAGGTCAGCACCGTGAAGATCGACGGATCGGGATGGTCATAGGAGATTGATCCGACAGCCGCATAGCGCCGAAGGTCATATTTGTACGGGTAGTAGTTGCCATGCCAGCCGACCACATCGAGCGGTGACTGGCCGATGTCGGTGATGAACAGGTCGCCGCCCCATTTGACATAGAGCTTCGATGGCTCCTCGCGGTCCTCATAGGCTGCAACGGGCGTCAGGAAATCGCGCGGATTGGCCAGGCAATTCGCACCGATCGGGCCGCGATCCGGCAAGGTGAAGGCCCCGCCATAATTCTCGCAGACATAGGCCCGTGCAGGACCATTCACCAGTTCGCACCGGAAGATGACACCGCGCGGGATCAGGCAGATCTCGCCAGGCTCGATCTCGATGACGCCGAATTCGGTGCAGAAGCGCAAAGCGTTGTGCTGTGCGACCACGAGCAACTCGCCATCGGAGTTGAAAAAGTACTCGTCCTCCATGGAGCGCGTCACCATGACAATGTGCGCTGCCATGCCGACCTGGGTGTCACTGTCGCCTGCGGTGGTGATGGTCTGGAGGCCCTCGACAAAGCTCATCGGCGTGGCCGGAAGCGGGGATGGATCCCAGCGCATCTGCCCCAGCATGGGCTTGCGTTCTTGGGTGTTGGGGGCTGTGCGCATCAGGCCCGGATCAACGGGTGCATAGCTTTGCGAATGCTTGACACTGGGCCGGATGCGGTAGAGCCAGGAGCGTTCGTTCTTGCCCTGCGGCGCGGTGAAGGCAGAGCCTGACAACTGCTCCGCATAAAGCCCGTAATTGCATTTCTGCGGCGAATTCCGGCCCACTGGCAAGGCATCGGCCAAGGCTTCCGTCTCGAAGGAATTGCCGAAGCCGGACATGTAGCGCAGGCTCGCCTCGACGGTGGTTCTTGCGCCGCCGCTCATGCCAGTTGCCTCGCCTGTTGCCTTGCCGCGCATGATGGCCTGCTTGCCGATACTGCCCATGGGATTCTCCCGCGATGAGCCAGATATGGCGCAGATCTCATGAAGTTGCAAGATAGTTGCGACTGTAACTTTATGATGCAATCACGACGCGGACAACGTCAGATCATCATCCTTTCAACCAGAGTTTCGATCGCGTCTGCCATTGGCAGGCTCGGTTGTGCGCCGGGCTTGCCGCATGCGAGCGATCCTGCCGCCACACCGCGCTGCATGGCACCTGAAAATCCAAGGCCCCTGTGCAGAGCCGCCGCAAAAGCGCCGACGAAAGCATCGCCTGCCGCAACCGTATCAACCACCCGCACCTCTGGCGCTGGCACCGAACGGCGCACACCGCCTGACCAGCCTATGCAGCCCTCTGCCCCCAGAGTGGCGATGCAGGCGATCCCGAGTTCGCGGTCGACGCGCGCCGCAATCAGATCAGGGTCGCGCTCCTCCCAGTCGAGCGACACCGACAGCACGATGGCCTCATGCTCATTGACGATCAGGGTGTCGACAAGATCAATCAGATCCGCACTCACACGACCGGCAGGCGCAGCATTGAGGATGATGCGTGCGCCGCCTGCAGAGGCAGCCCTGGCCACGGCAATGCACTCGGTTTCGGGGGTCTCGCATTGCAACAGGAGAATATCGGCCTTGGTCCAGACATGGTGCGCGAGACTTGAAGCCTTTGCCCTCAGGTTTGCGCCGGCGGTGACGATGATCTGGTTCTGGCCTTTGGCATCCACCCCGATGAAGGCCGCGCCAGTCGGCATGTCGACCGCTTCGACGCCGGACAGATCGACGCTGCCCTCTTTCAGCAAGCCAAGGGCTGCTTGGGCTGCTGCATCCATGCCAACAGCCCCGCCGACCAGAACCGGAGCGCCTGCCCGCGCCGCCGCAAGCGCCTGATTGGCACCCTTGCCGCCAGCAAACACTTGGTAAGACGGGCAGATCACGGTTTCGCCGGGGCGCGGAAGCCGTTCGACAACAGCAACGTGATCAAGGATGATCGACGCAAAGACAACAATCATTTCATGTTCTTTTGCATTTCACGTTCTTTTGCACCTAGAGTATTGCGCACAAAAGTGGGCACCGGTTTTGTGGGATCGCAATACTCTATTTTATTGTTGTCGATCATCTTTCCGCATTGAAATGAATTCCATTTCAATGCGGGATGATCTAATGTTCACATGGTTGCGCCAAGTTGCCATGGCACGAATTCCGCATCGCCATAGCCCAGTTGTTCGGACTTGGAATGTTCCCCTGACGCGACGCGCAGGAGACAGTCAAAAATCTCCTGCCCCTTGGCCTCCATCGAGGCTCCATCAAGGATGTCGCCACAGTTGATGTCCATGTCATCGATCATGCGGCGAAAGATGTCCGAATTGGTGGCAAGCTTGACCGACGGTGTCGGCTTGCAGCCATAGGCAGAGCCGCGCCCCGTGGTGAAGGCGAGGATGTTGGCCCCGCCCGCAACCTGCCCGGTTGCGGAAACCGGATCATAGCCGGGCGTATCCATGAACACGAAGCCTTTGCCCGTGACAGGTTCGGCATAGTTGTAAACCCCTGTCAGGGCTGTCGAGCCGCCCTTTGCGGCAGCACCAAGGGATTTTTCCAGAATGGTGGTCAGGCCGCCAGCCTTGTTGCCGGGAGACGGATTGTTGTCCATCGACTGATTGTTTCGGGCTGTGTAATCCTCCCACCATTTGATGACACCGACCAGCTTCTCGCCGACCTCGCGGCTGACGGCGCGGCGTGTGAGCAGGTGCTCTGCACCATAAATCTCGGGTGTCTCAGACAGGATCGCCGTCCCGCCGTGGCGAACCAGGAGATCAACGGCGCGGCCAAGCGCCGGATTGGCGGTGATGCCAGAGTAGCCATCGGAGCCGCCGCATTGCAGCGCCAGCATCAGTTCGGCGGCGGATGCCGTCTCGCGGGTTTTCGTATTGGCGATGGCAAGCATGGTGCGAACCGCCTCGACACCGGCTGCCACGGTTTTCTTCGTGCCGCCAATGTCCTGGATCGTCATCGTGCGAAAGACATCGCTTTCGCTCAGGCCATAAGCCTCCTTCATCTTGGCAATCTGGAAGCCTTCGCAGCCAAGCCCCACCACCAGAACAGCCGCCATATTCGGGTTGCAGGCGTAGCCCCAGGTGGTCCGCTTCAGCACCTCGAAGGCCGGGCCTGAATAGTCGATGCCGCAGCCGGTGCCGTGGGTCAGCGCGATGACGCCGTCGACATTCGGATAATCGGCAAGGATGCCGGAGCGGCGAACCTCCTCGGCCATGAACTTGGCGACCGAGGCAGAGCAGTTCACCGAGGTCAGGATGCCGACATAATTGCGCGTGCCGAACTTGCCGTTGTCCCGGCGAAAACCCTCGAATGTGGCGCGCTGATCAGGCGCAATGTAGTCAGTGACAGGCGCTGCACTGGCATGGGCATAGTCCAGTTCCATCGAGGCAAACAGGCAGTTGTGCGTGTGGATGTGCTGGCCTGGCGCGATCGCCTCGGCCGCATAGCCGATGACCTGGCCGTACTTGCGGATCGGCTCGCCCTTGGCGACAGGCGCAACCGCCATCTTGTGGCCACGCGGAATGCGGGCCTGCGCTTGAACGCCGACTGCAACGCTGCCGACATCGACCGGGTCGACCGCGACAACCACGTTGTCGTCAACGCTCAGCTTCAACACACGTGGCGGACCCAGAGGCACTCCGCCAGCCCGCGTTGACCCCCCCGGCCTGGAAATCAAATTCATCTTGTCACCTCTGGCGAGCGTTGTGCCCATGAGGCCTCCATCAAAGCAAGTGACTTGAAAGCGAGTGACTTGGCAACAAGCAACATTGCAAGGTCGCATGGCGGCATGATCAGCGCCATGGCATGACCGTCTTGTGAAACGCACATGCGCATGTCATCACTAACATGTCAGCCGTTGCACGCCAGGCGTTGATCGGCAAACGGCCCCGCGATCTCGGGGCTTGCGACAAACCGCGCTGCGGTCCACGATGGAGACAATAACGAGGTTGAAATTGCTCGGGCCTGCCCTGCTTCCCTGAAGCACGGACGACCCACCGAACAGAAAACGTCCTGGGGAGGACCATATGACCAATTCGATCTGGCGCCCATCACGGCGCGATTTTGTGCGCACCACGACGGCACTCGGTGCCGCAGGGATTTTCGCACCCGCACTGATCCGCGAGGCGAATGCCCAGTCGACATTCAACTGGAAGCGTTTTGACGGCACCAAAATCGATGTGATGCTGGTGAAGAACCCGCGCTCGGATCTAATGCAGGGCCATGAGAAGGAGTTCACGGCGCTCACGGGCATCCAGGTTTCCTCGGAGCAGATCCCGGAACAGCAGCAGCGCCAGAAGGCGATGATCGAGTTCTCATCAGGGCGCCCGTCCTTCGACGTGACCATGCTGGCACTGCATGTGCAAAAGCGCCTCGCCGCCAAGGGCAAGTGGCTTGAAGATCTGCGGCCCTACCTCGCGGACGCTTCGCTGACATCACCGGATTTCGACTACGCCGATTTTGCCGCTGGGGCAGTTGGCTTCGGCAAGCAGGCTGACGGTTCGGTCGATACGCTGCCACACTTCATCGATTTCTGGATGGTCTACTACAACAAGGAGATGTTCGAGCAGAAGGGCGTCACTTATCCGAAAACCCTTGATGAACTGGTTCTGGCCGCACAGAAGCTCAACGATCCCTCAAAGGGCGTGGCGGGCTTCGTCTCGCGCGGATTGAAGAACGCCAATATCCCGGTCTGGACCTCGTACCTGCTCGGACAGGGCATCGAGACTGTCTCGGCCACAGGGCAGCTTCAGACCGATGGTGCGGAAGCGATCTGGGCTGGCGAAATGTACAAGCGGCTCAACCGGGAGTTCGCTCCGCCCGGCACCATCGGTTTCAACTGGAACGAGTGCCAGACCACCTTCATGCAGGGCCGGGCTGCGATGTGGCTCGACGGCATCGGTTTTGCCACGCCGCTGGAAGACCCCTCACGCTCGCGCATTGTCGGCAAGGTTGGCTATGGCGTAACACCCCCCGGCCCGAAAGGGCACCACTCGGCGCTGTTCGGCGATGGCCTCGGCATCACGCGCGCCTCAACCAAAAAGCAGGCTGCATGGCTTTACATGCAGTTCATGTGCAACAAGGGCAATCAGCTTGCCATGCTGAAGGCGGGTGCCGGAGCGCCTGGCCGTTCGTCCGCCCTGAGCAATCCGGAGGCGTCAACTGGCTCGCGATTCTCGAAAGACTATTTCGACTGCCTCGCAGCATCCGGAAAGATCGCGCGCGCTGGCTTGCCGCAGATCATCCCCGTCACCGAGTTCCGCGACACATTCGGCGTGGCACTGACCAACACGCTGTCAGGCGCTGATGTGGCCACTGAACTGAAGAAAGCCACCGAAGTGTTCAAGCCCGTGCTGGAAAAATCCGAGCTGGGTTGACCGTGCTGCTGACAAGACAGCGACATGATACGAGCCGCTACCCCCCCCCTCTTTGCCCTCTCCCCTCGCGGGAGAGGGAGACATCAACTGTGCCTCTTCCGCGTCTGGTCTTTGTGAATGACAGCAATTCCAAGCCCGCTGGCTGACATCACCCGCACTGCGGCAGAGGCGCAAACGCGCCTCAAGCCGCGGCGCTACTGGCTGTTTGCCGTGCCGGCGCTCATACTGATCGCGGCTGTCATCGTGTTTCCGTGGCTGTTCACCGTCTTCATGTCGCTGAATGACTGGAAAGTGGGCGGCGGCATCGATTTCGTCTGGTTCCAGAACTATGCGCGCCTGCTGGCCGATGAGCGCTTTCTGGAATCGATCTGGCGCACGTTCTTCTTCACGCTGATGGCGGTTGCCCTGCCCATCGTGCTGGGTGTTGCGGCGGCACTGGTTTTCCACCGCGAGTTTCCCTGGCGCGGCCTGCTGCGCACCATTTTCGTCATGCCGATGATGGCGACGCCCGTGGCCGTGGCGCTGGTCTGGACGATGATGTTCCACCCGCAACTGGGTGTGCTGAACTATCTTCTCTCGCTGTTCGGGCTGCCGCCCTCGCTCTGGGTCTATTCACCCAACACCGTGATACCCACGCTGGTTCTGGTCGAGGTCTGGCACTGGACGCCTCTGGTGATGCTGATCGTGCTCGGCGGTCTGGCTGGGCTGCCGCAAGACCCCTATGACAGCGCCACCATTGATGGCGCGACCGACTGGCAGATGTTCCGCTACATCACGCTGCCGCTGCTGTTGCCCTACATCATGATCGCGCTGGTAATCCGCACCATCGATGCGCTGAAGGTGTTCGACACGATTTTCGTCATCACCCAGGGCGGGCCGGGAACAGCCTCCGAGACGCTGAACATCTTTCTTTATCTGCAGGCCTTCCAGTTCTACAATCTGGGTTATGCGTCAGCCGTGGTGGTGATCTTCTTCATCATCATCGTGGCCCTTTCCCTGCTGCTGCTCTATGTGCGCCAGCGCACGAAGTGGAACGCCTAATGGCCGGGATTGAGCGCTCCTCCCCGGTTCGCCGCCGGACCTTCTTCGGCACGGCGGGGTTCGCGCTGTCACTGTTCATGCTGGTGTCGCCTGCGGTGCTGATCTTCCTCTGGATGATCTCGCTGTCGCTGAAAAACGAACTCGACAACACCTCGTTTCCCCCCGTTTTCATCCCCAATCCCCCGACCTTCGAGAACTTCATCGATGTGTTCGCGAAGAACAACTTCCTGCTGTATTTCTGGAACTCGGTGCAAGTCACAGGCGGCGCCGTGATCATCGGGCTTCTGGTCGGCGTGCCTGCCGGTTACGGCATCGCCCGCGCCAAGGCCGCGAAAACCGCCGTTCTGATCCTGATCGCGCGGATGACGCCGGCCTTGTCCTACCTCATCCCGCTGTTCCTGCTGTTCCAGTGGATGGGTCTGGTCGGCACCATCACGGCGCTGATCATCACGCATCTTGTCATCACCATCCCGATCATCGTCTGGATCATGATCGGTTATTTCGAGGGCATCCCGCAGGAGCTTGAGGACGCGGCCTATGTCGATGGCGCGACGCTGTGGCAGAGCTTCCGCTACATCGCCATGCCGCTGGCGCGCCCCGGCATGGTGGTGGCGGCGATCCTGGCCTTCATCTTCTCGTGGAACAATTTCGTGTTCTCGATCGTGCTGGGCGGCAAGAACAGCCGCACCCTGCCCTCCGCCGTCTACAACTCGCTGACCTTCGAGCAGATTTCATGGGGTCCGCTCGCCGCCGCAGCGCTTCTGGTGACGCTGCCCGTGCTCGTGCTGACGGTGGTGGCGCAGCGCGAAATCGTGGCTGGATTGTCCGCGGGCGGCCTCAAGGACGGGTAACTTAGAGCACGGCACGGTAACTTAAAGCACAGCACCTGGATTGAGGATGCCGGTGGGGTCCAGCGTGGCCTTGATCGCGCGCATCAAGGCCAGCTCGACCGGGTCTTTCACGCCTGCGAGCAGGTGCTTCTTGAGCCTGCCGATGCCGTGCTCCGCCGAGATCGACCCGCCAAACTCCCGCACCACGGCATGAACCTGCGCGTTGACCTCGTCCCAGCGGCCAAGAAACGCGGCCTTGTCGGCACCCACAGGCTGGGTGATGTTGAAATGGATGTTGCCATCGCCCAGATGCCCAAACGGCAAAGGCCTGCAGCCTGGAATCATCTGTTCCACAAGAGCAATTCCCCGTTCAAGGAAGGCTGGCACCGAGGCGACCGGCACAGCGACATCATGCTTGATCGAGCCGCCCTCGAAGCGCTGGACTTCGGACATGGCCTCGCGGATCCGCCAGAAACCGAGCGCCTGGCCAAGCGTCGCGGCAATGACTGCATCCGTGACGAGGCCGGTCTCAAAGGCTTTTTCCAGCAACGTTTCCATGACCGTTTCAAGTCCGCCCGCCGCCGGCGACGACAGTTCCATCAGCACATACCATGGTGACGGCGCGGCCAGCGGATCACGCGCGTCGGCTGCATGGCGCAAAACCACATCAAGTCCGAAGCGCGGCATGATCTCGAAGGTCGTGAGCTGGCCACCAGCTTCTGCCTTGGCGAGTTGGAGCAAGGCCAGTGCATGCGCCGGGTCCGTGACCGCCACAAAGGCCGTGGCGCGTGATTGCGGCCTTGGAAACAGCTTCAGCGAAGCCGCCGTGATGATGCCGAGCGTGCCTTCCGCGCCGATGAAGAGGTTTTTCAGGTCATAGCCCGTGTTGTCCTTGCGCAGCGTTTTCAGGCCGTTCCAGATACGGCCATCCGCCAGCACGACCTCAAGACCCAGGCACATGTCGCGGGTGTTGCCATAGGCGATGACGGCGGTGCCGCCTGCATTGGTCGAAAGATTGCCGCCGATGGTGCAGCTTCCTTCCGATGCCAATGAGAGCGGAAACAGCCGCCCGGCACTGTCAGCAGCCTCCTGCACCTTGAGCAGGGTCACGCCCGCTTCCACCGTGATGCTGTCGCTCTGGGCCTCGATGCCGCGCACCTTGTCCATGCGGCTCAGTGACAGGATGATCTCTCGGCCATCGGCCACCGGGATCTGGCCGCCGACCAGCCCTGTGTTGCCGCCTTGCGGAACGATGGGCGTGCCTGTCGCATGAGCGAACTGCATCAGGGCCGACACCTCGGCGGTACTGCCTGGTTTGACCACGGCGCTGGCCTTGCCGACAAACAGGTCGCGCCATTCCTTCAGGTGCGGGGCCATGTCGGCGGCATCTGTCAGGACATGCCTTGCACCGACAATTGCACCAAGTCTGCTGATCAATCCTGCGCTGGCATCCATGCCCGCCTACCTTTTCTTCAGCTTCACCTTGGTGAACACGCCCACCAGTTCGACATGCGCAGAATAACGGAACTGGTCCACCGGGGTCACGCGCTCCAGCTTGTAGCCGCCTTGCAACAGCGTTGCGGCGTCACGCACGAAACTGCCGACATCGCACGAGACATAGGCGATCACCGGCACAACTGATTTTGCCAGCTGGGCGGCCTGCGCCTCGGCACCGGCACGGGGCGGATCGAGCACCACGGCATCAAACGCCTTGAGTTCCATGTCCAGCAAGGGCCTGCGGAACAGATCGCGCGGCTCGATGGTGATGCGGCGCAAACCGGGCACCGCACGGGCCGCCTTGTCGAGCGCCGCGAGCGATGTTGCCTCGCTTTCGACCGCATGGACTTCCGCCTGTTCGGCGAGCCTCAAGGCAAAGGGGCCGGAACCAGCGAACAGGTCAGCCACCCGCCTGGCACCGGCCACGGCCTCGACCGACAGACGGGCCAAGGTGTCTTCGCCCTCAACGGTGGGCTGGAGGAAGCCGCCCGGTGGCACGTTCACCTTGGCCTTGCCCATCACCTGCATGGCCTCGCGGTGCGCCACGATGGTGTCGCCATGGATGGAAAGCCGCGCCAGATCAAGCTGGTTTGCCAGCTGGGTCAGGCCAAGCCGCTGCTTGTCGCTGGGAGGCCCGTTGCCGCGCACATCGACATCAAGCCCGCCGGTCGTGGCCGTGATCAGGATGGTCAACGGCTTGGCCGACGCCGCCAGAGCCCTTGTCAGCGCCAGCGCCACGCCCGGCGCGCGGGCCAGCGAGGGGCTGAGGATCGGACAGGCCGTGACCTCGATCAGGTCATGGCTTTTCGCGCGCATGAAACCGGCCACAGCATCACCTTCGCGGCGGCGGCCATGCAACGTCACGCGTCTGCGGCCTGCGCCATGGCCATCAACCAACGGCAGGACGTCCGTCATGATCCGGGCGCGTTCAAGCGCCTGCACGACGATGTTGCGCTTCCATTCGGCATACAGCACCGGGCCGACATGCTGGGTGACGCACCCCCCGCAACTGCCGAACAGCGGGCAGATGGGCAGGATGCGCTCTGGTGACGGCGTGATGACGCGTTCGAGACGCGCATGCTCGCCAGCGCCCGACACCTCGACCTCTTCGCCCGGCAAAGCGCCAGCGATGAAGATGGCACCATGGCCCTCGCCTGCAATGCCATCGCCGCGCGCACCGAGGCGCTCGACCGTCATGGTCCGGGTCAGGGTCAGGCTTGTCGTCTGCGGATCGGTCACGGCAGGCTTTCGCTAGAGATGGATGACGTCTTGTGCCAACTCGCCTATCAGGTTCGGTGCGTGGGGCAAACCAACTTGAACGGGACGTGAGACAATGAGCATCCGCAACAGCGTCATCGACGCCATCGGCAATACGCCGCTGATCAGGCTCAACCGCGCGTCAGAGCTGACCGGATGCCGCATCCTTGGCAAGGCCGAGTTCATGAACCCCGGCCAATCCGTGAAGGATCGTGCCGCCTTGGCCATCATCCGGGATGCGGAGGCGCGCGGCGTGCTGAAGCCGGGCGGTGTGCTCGTGGAGGGCACGGCCGGCAACACCGGCATCGGACTGGCGCTGGTGGGCAATGCGCTTGGCTACCGCACCGTGATCGTGATGCCGGACACCCAGAGCCAGGAAAAGAAGGACATGATCCGGCTGGCCGGTGCCGAACTCATCGAGGTCCCCGCCGCGCCATTCTCGAACCCCAACAACTACGTCAAAGTTTCAGGAAGGCTGGCGGAAGCCCTGGCCGCAATCACGCCCGCTGGCGTCGTATGGTCCAACCAGTTCGACAATGTCGCGAACCGCGAGGGGCATGCCACCACGACCGGGCCGGAGATTTTCGCGCAAACAGGTGGCGAGGTCGATGGCTTCATCTGTGCGGCGGGCACGGGGGGAACGCTGGCTGGCGTGGCGCAGGCGCTGAGGGCACGCAAGCTAGGTGTGACGATCGGACTGGCCGACCCGATGGGCGCGGCGCTGCACAGCTATTACACGACAGGTGTGCTGAAATCCGAAGGGTCATCGATCACCGAAGGCATCGGGCAAGGCCGCATCACGGGAAATCTGGCGGGCTTCAGGCCGGATGTCTCGTTCCAGATTAGCGACGGGGAAGCCCTGCCCGTGGGTTTTGACCTGCTCGAACACGAAGGTCTGTGTGTCGGTGGCTCTGCAGCGCTCAACGTCGCGGGTGCCATCCGGCTCGCACGGCATCTGGGGCCGGGCAAAACCATCGTCACCATCTTGTGTGATTACGGCACGCGCTACCAGTCCAAACTGTTCGACCCTGCCTTCCTGCGTACCAAGGGGCTGCCTGTTCCCGGCTGGATGGAGCGCCCGGCGCAGGTTGGCGCAGATGTGATCGCGAAGGTGCTGGCTGGCTGATCAGGCTTTGAAGAGTGGCGCGGCCTCGTTGACAACATTCTTGGGCAGCATCCGAAGTTCTGAAGGATCAAAAGGCAGGTGAGCAAAATGCTCAATCGTCATTCGCGCCACGATCCTGGCCTGTGCTTCATCACGGTGACGCTGAAGCGGGTCACGTGTGGCCTGTCTTGATAGCCACAGTTTGTGGACAGCAAATACACGCGGATCAACCGTCACCATGCGCAAAGGTCTTCCACGCTCATCAATCACCACTGTTTGAAATATCGGAGCATTTTCCAGCCAGATCAGTCCTTCAATCTCAACAGCCGCAAGATCTGTTGCCCCGGCCATCAATTGTGTTTGATCGACCTTCCAGAATGGCGCACGCAATGGCTTGAGCAGATCAACGATGTACCCTTCATCATTTGCAGCCCGAAAAGCGTCTGGCACCGCATCAAAAGACTTGTCGACCCTTTTGAGAATTTCCAACAAGTTCGGCGAGATGTTGTCGTCATCGGCAATAAATCGCAGACGCATCCGACTGTCGAACAGCAAGTCTATGTCCTGCGTCGAGGCAATATCGCTATCCACAAAAACGCCGGCCGCAGCCTCGTACGCGTAGATCGAATGGGTGCCGATAACGCGCAATGACTGGCCCAGAAGACCAACGTCATCAATAGCCTCCATGATACGTGCGGCCAAAACCGGGACACGCCCGAGACCCAGCACGCGATTCACGGCTGACTGACGAACCAGTTTTTCCTGGACAGCCGACAATCTTTGCTTTGCATCTGATCGTGCAGTATCGAAATCGTGTTTCAGCTGCTCGGTATGTGGCGAGCGCGGGCCAAGCGAAGTTTGCCGCCTTGCGCCCCGATCATCGGGATACCAGCTTTTTAAAAGATAATCTGTTCCCTTGGTGGCAGACCAGACCATCGATCCGCGAAATTGCCGTACCCTCTGTTGACCAGCTTGATAAGCTGCGAAAACGTGGCGTGTGTTGATGGCTTCTCGCCGCTGATCGTTGTTGTAAGACATCATGAGTTCCAACACCCTGGATATGAATTTATGTAAACTGTTGGAACATTCTCTGCAAT
>JANMIB010000281.1:0-10339 GCA_031375605.1 Allobosea sp.
GACGTCGTGCGCATCGACCTCAACCGACCCATGGCAGAGATCCGCGCCGAGCTGAGCCGCTATCCCGTGAAGACCCGCCTGTCGTTGACCGGCCCGATGGTGGTCGCCCGCGACATCGCCCACGCCAAGATCAAGGAGCGCCTCGACGCCGGCGAGCCGATGCCGCAGTACCTGCAGGACCACTGCGTGTACTACGCCGGGCCGGCCAAGACCCCCAAGGGCATGGCTTCCGGGTCGTTCGGCCCCACCACGGCCGGCCGCATGGACTCCTACGTCGGGGAGTTCCAGGCCGCCGGCGGATCCCTCGTGATGCTGGCCAAGGGCAACCGCAGCCGCCAGGTGACCGACGCCTGCGCCACCCACGGCGGCTTCTACCTCGGCTCGATCGGTGGCCCCGCCGCGCGGCTGGCGCAAGACTGCATCAAACATGTCGAGGTGCTGGAATATCCCGAACTCGGCATGGAGGCGATCTGGAAGATCGAGGTCGAGAACTTCCCCGCCTTCATCGTGATCGACGACAAGGGCAATGACTTTTTCAAGGAATTGAATTTGGGATAAGGGGTAATAGGATCACCGTTGCCATGATTGATAGGGGTCGAAATGAAAACAGAATCTATCTTTCCTGAATTAGTTTTCATTATTTTGGCACTTTTTACATTTATTAGTATTTATAAGATCAACAAAATAAACTATATACAACTAATTAAAAGCAAAAAGACATATTTATTTTTGACAATTATACTTGCGTCTTTTGGACCTTACATAATGAATATAGCACAGTTAAGATGAGTAATGTTAGAAGATATCTAAGATTTCTGGCAACAGCAGTTTAAACTCGTAATTTGGGTGACAGCGCATTCAATTCTCACTGCAGCGCGCGTTTTCCCTCCTCGCCTCGCGGGGAGGGTGGACCGCCGCGACGCGGTGGGTCGGGTGGGGCATCGTGGCCGATGTCAACGTGCGCATGGTGGCGCGCGTTTCCGGAGCCATGCAGCGCCAGCGGAATGGAATCCGGAATCCAGACGATGTGTTGCGCGAAGCGCGCCTGATGCGTTCGCTGCGCTCACAGAACAATTGCTGGATTCCGGGTTCCGATCCCCCTCGGGTCAAGCCCGAGGGTACTCGGCCACGGAAACGCGCGAGAGGATTTTACCAGTCACCTTTGAGCGGTTGGCACGTCCGACAGAAAAACGTCGATCGGCCCGATTGCACAATCCGCTCCACGGTGCTGCCGCAGCCCGGCATAACACACGCCTCGCCCTCCCGGTCATAGACCCTGAACGCGTGCTGGAAATACCCCAGCGATCCGTCCGCATGGACGAAATCGCGCAGGGTCGAGCCGCCCGCCGCGATGGCTTCGGTGAGAACATCGCGGATGATCTGCGCCAGTTCATGCGCCTTGGCGCGGGGCTTGCCGCCCTTCGTCGCCACGACCGAGGCCGGCAGCTCGGGGTTGAGGCCCGCGCGGAACAGCGCTTCGCAGACATAGATGTTGCCAAGTCCGGCAATCAGCCGCTGGTCGAGCAGCGCGGCCTTCAGCGGAGCCGTCTTGCCCGCGAACAGGGCCGCCAGAACCTCGCCGGACAGGGCATTGCCCAGCGGTTCGATGCCCATCTGCGCGAAGTGTTTCGATTGCTGCAATCCGTTGATCGGTGCCATGTCCATGAAGCCGAAGCGTCTGACGTCGTTGTAGGTGATGCGCCCGCGCGCGCCCAGATCGAACACCACATGGTCATGGACGGCATGCCGGTTGACGGTGGCGTGGAACTCGCCCGGCTCGTGTGGCGGCCGGTCACGGGCCTCGATGATGAAGCGCCCCGTCATGCCAAGGTGCATGATCAGCGCCTCGCCAGAACTCAGCCCTGCGATCAGGTACTTGGCCCGCCGATCCAGAAATTCCACCGTTTTGCCTTCGACGCGCGCCTTGAAACGCTCTGGAAAGGCGAAACGCAGGTCATCCCGGTTCAGCGTCAGCGTCTCGATCCGCGCGCCCACGAGGGTCGGTTCAAGCCCGCGCCGGACGGTTTCAACTTCGGGAAGTTCGGGCATGATCGTCCATATCGACTGTGGCAACACGCCCGCATAGCGCGCCCCGTGCATTTTCGCTATGAGTGCCTCCATGAGCACTGAAAATCCACGCGCCGCGACCCCTTCCGATGCCAAGGCTGACGTCCAGGCCGCGACCCACTTTGGCCCTGAAGCCGCGCAGGCGACCCACTTTGGCCCTGAAGCCGCGCAGGCGACCCATTTTGGCCCCGAAGCCGAGCAGGCGACCCACTTTGGCTACGAGACCGTGCGCCTTGCCGACAAGCAGGCCAAGGTCGACGATGTCTTTCACAAGGTCGCCAGCCGCTATGACCTGATGAACGACTTCATGTCGGTGGGCCTGCACAGGGTCTGGAAAGATGTGCTGGTCTCAATGGTGAAGCCCTCGAAAACCCGGCCTTTCCGGCATCTGGATGTGGCTGGCGGGACAGGCGATGTGGCTTTCCGCGTGCTGGATGCAGGTGGGCCTGCCACGCGTGTCACGGTCCTCGACATCAATGGCGACATGCTGGGTGTCGGCAAGGACCGGGCCGAAAAGCGCTTTGCCGATGATGCGCGCATCGACTTTGTCGAGGCGAATGCCGAGAATCTGCCGTTTGAAGATGGCCAGTTTGATGCCTACACGATAGCCTTCGGCATCCGGAACGTGCCCCGCATTGACTGTGCGCTGGCCGAGGCAAGGCGGGTGCTCAAACGCGGCGGGCGCTTCCTGTGTCTTGAATTCAGCCGGGTCGATATTCCGGTGCTGGACAAGATTTACGAGACCTACTCGTTCAATGTCATTCCGCCGCTGGGCCGGATGGTCACGGGCGAGGCAGAGCCGTATCAATATCTGGTCGAATCGATCCGCAAGTTCCCGAAGCCAAAGGTGTTCGAGGGCATGATCGCGGATGCGGGTTTTGCGCGCGCCAGTCACACCATGCTGACCGGCGGTGTGGTGGCCATCCATTCCGGCTGGAAGCTCTGAACCCAAGGCCGCCATCAGCGTGTTGTCAACTCTCGGTTCACTGGCAAGATTGGTGCGTGTCGGCTTCGTGCTGGCACGGGAGGGTGCGCTTGCGCTGGTCGACCCCGCCGCCGTTCCGGCAGGCCCGGCCCGTTGGGGGCTGAAGCTGGCGAGACTGGTCGAGCGCCGTAACGCGGGTGCCTCTGCCGAGCGGCTGGCGGCTGCGCTGACAAGGCTGGGGCCGAGCCATGTCAAGTTCGGGCAGTTTCTGGCCACGCGGCCTGATGTCGTCGGCCCTCGTGTCGCGGCTGACCTGTCGCTGTTGCAGGACCGGATGCCGCCCTTTGGCACTGACATTGCCATTCGTACGATCGAGGCTTCAATTGGCAGGCCTTTGAACGATGTGTTCCATGCCTTCGACGAGCCGATCGCCGCGGCGTCGATCTCGCAGGTTCATCCGGCGATCACGAAGGATGGCCGCAAGGTGGCGGTGAAGGTGCTGCGCCCGCAGGTGCGCGAGCGTTTCAACCGTGATCTGAAAGCCATGCGGCGGGGCGCTGAACTTGCCGAACAATTCTCGCCAGATGCCAAGCGCCTGCGCGTGACCGGGGTGGTCGATACGCTGATCCGCTCGGTGACGATGGAAATGGACCTCCGGCTTGAAGCTGCCGCCCTCTCCGAGCTGGCCCAGAACACAGCAAAGGATGCCGATTTTCGCGTGCCCAAGCCCGATTGGGAGCTGACCGGCAGCAACATCCTGGTGGCTGAATGGGTTGATGGCATCAGGTTGTCTGACCTCGCCGCCATTGATGCTGCAGGTCATGACCGCGTCAAGCTTGGCCAATGCGTGATCCAGTCCTTCCTCAAGCACACCTTGCGCGATGGCTTCTTTCACGCCGACATGCACCCCGGAAACCTCTTCGTGGATGCGGAAGGCCGCATTGTCGCGGTCGATGGCGGCATCATGGGGCGGCTTGGCCCCAAGGAGCGCCGTTTTCTGGCAGAAATCCTGCTTGGTTTCATCACCCGCAACTACAAGCGTGTGGCAGAGGTGCATTTCGAGGCTGGCTATGTGCCGGCGCACCACTCGGTTGATGATTTCGCCCAGGCCATCCGCGCGGTGGGCGAACCGATCCATGACCGCAGCGCCGACCAGATCTCGATGGCCAAGGTGCTGACGCTTCTGTTCGAGATCACGGGTCTTTTCGACATGAAGACGCGCACGGAGCTGGTGATGCTGCAAAAGACCATGGTGGTCGTCGAAGGCGTGGGGCGCATGCTCGACCCGCATCTGGACATGTGGCGCACGGCTGAGCCGGTTGTGCGCGAGTGGATCACGCGCAATCTTGGGCCTGTGGGGCGCATCGAGGATGTCGGGCGCGGTGTGCTCACGCTGGCGGGGGCGGTTGCGCAATTGCCAGAGACGGTGTCGCGCGGCGAGCGGCTTCTGGCTCATCTGGAGGAGGCCACATCGCGCGGGTTCACGCTGGATGCGGACAGTGTCGAGGCCATCGGCAGGGCGGAGGCAAGGCGCAACAGATGGGGAAACCTGGCGCTGTGGCTGATCGCGCTGCTGCTGGCCGTTCTGGTGTTCAAGGTCTGAGCTGCATGAGCAGGTTGCCAGACCTCGCGGCGATGGCTTATCTGGGTCATGACAGAGTTCCGAACAACACCTCACCACGCGGTCCTGACAGCCGAGGAAGCTGTCGACAGGCTCCAGGAGCTTTACGAGAAGGCCACGAGTGCCATCAGGAAAGCGCTTGATGCCTACCTGACAGATCGCACGATCCCGACGCCCGAGCAGCGGGCGCGCTTCCGCTATCCCGAATTGCGCGTTACCTATGAGCCTGACCGGCTGCCCGCCAAGTCACGCAGGGCCTACGCGAAGTTTGCGGCTCCCGGCACCTACGCCACCACCATCACCCATCCCTTCGAGTTTCGCGACTATCTGATCGACCAGCTGTCACCGCTGATGAGCGACTACAGCGCTGTGGTCGAAGTTGGCACCAGCGAGCAGGAAATACCCTATCCCTATGCGCTTCAAGGCGGCGACGAGCTGGCCCGCGGCGGCGTGACGGCGGCTGAACTGGCGCAGTATTTCCCGGTCCCGCTCCTCTCGGTGATCGGCGACGAGATCGCGGACGGCACCTACGACATGACCGGGCCGGGGCCTCGGCCGCTGAGCCTGTTCGATGCTGTCCGCACCGACTATTCGTTGAGGCGTCTGGTCCACTACACAGGCACGGACTGGCGCAGCTGCCAGCACTGGATCTTGCTGACCAACTATCACCGCTATGTCGACCAGTTCGTCCGCCATGGCATCGAGGCGATCCGTTCGGGCGAGGCCGAGCGGCTGGTTGCGCCCGGTGGTCTCACCATCGACATGCGCTCTGCCGACGAATCTGCCCTCGCGCGCCTTGCGGCTGCGCCGTGGCACAGGTTCCAGATGCCCGCCTATCACCTGGTGAAAAAGGGTGGCCAGGGCGTCACCCTGATCAATATCGGTGTCGGGCCATCCAATGCCAAGAATATCACCGATCATCTTGCCGTGCTGCGTCCCAATGCCTGGCTCATGATCGGTCATTGCGGTGGCTTGCGGCAGGCCCAGGTCATTGGTGACTACGTTCTGGCCCATGCCTATTTCCGGCAGGACCGCATCCTGAACGATCTCCTGCCGCCTGAAATTCCCATTCCAGCACTGGCCGAGGTGCAGATCGCCTTGCAGCAAGCAGCGGCAAGCGTCACCGGGGAGACAGGTGAGGCCTTGAAGAACCGCCTGCGAACCGGCACGGTCGTGACGTTCGATGACCGGAACTGGGAGCTGCAATGGACGCCCGCCAGAAAGCGCATCAACCAGTCACGCGCCATCGCTGTCGACATGGAATCTGGCACCATCGCGGCCCAGGGCTATCGCCTGCGCGTGCCTTACGGCACCTTGCTGTGCGTGTCCGACAAGCCTTTGCATGGCGAAATCAAGCTGCCTGGCGCTGCGAATGCGTTTTACGAGCGCGCCGTGAACGAGCACCTGAAGATCGGCATCGAGACGGTGGAACTGCTCAAGCAGGCCGGCAGCAGCATCCATTCGCGCAAGCTGCGCTCGTTTGATGAGCCGCCCTTCAGGTGATAGGCAGTCCTCCCCGGCTTTTTGCGATGTTGTCAGGTTTCCAGTGATGCTCAACGGCAAATCCATTCTTCTGATCGTCGGCGGGGGCATTGCTGCATACAAGGCTCTGGAACTGATCCGCCTGGCACGGCGCCGTGGCATAGGCGTCACACCGGTCCTGACCAAGGCGGGGGCGGAATTTGTCACCCCGCTGTCGCTTGCGGGCCTCTCAGGTGCGAAGGTTTACGATGATCTCTTTTCGCTGACCGATGAGGTCGAGATGGGACATATCGCGCTGTCCCGCGCGGCAGACCTTGTCGTTGTCGTGCCGGCAACAGCCGATCTCATCGCCAAGATGGCCAACGGCATCGCAAACGACATGGCCAGTGTCGCGCTGCTGGCGACCGACAAGGACATTCTCATTGCACCGGCCATGAATGTGCGCATGTGGCATCACCCGACAACACAGCGCAACATCGCCACCCTGGTTCGCGATGGCGTGACGATTGTTGGTCCAGCTTCCGGTGCGATGGCGTGCGGCGAATTTGGCCTGGGACGTCTTGTCGAGCCAGCCGAATTGCTTGCGGCCATCGAGGCCAGGTTGGCCACCGCGCAACCAAAGCCTGTTCCGGGCGCAGTGCTTGCAGGCCGTCACGTGCTGGTCACCTCCGGCCCGACCCACGAGCCGATCGATCCCGTGCGTTACATCGCCAACCGTTCCTCCGGCAAGCAGGGCCATGCCATTGCCACCGCTGCCGCTGCCGCAGGCGCGCGGGTCACGTTGATTTCGGGGCCTGTGGCCATTCCTGATCCTCAAGGCGTGACGACACTGCACGTGACGACCGCGCGCGAGATGCTCGCCGCTGTCGAGGCGACCCTTCCGGCGGACATCGCCATTTTCGCGGCTGCTGTCGCAGACTGGCGCGTTTCCAGCGAGGCGGGCGAAAAGATGAAGAAGTCCGGCACGGGCGCGCCCGCTCTGAACCTTGTTGAAAATCCGGACATTCTGGCCACGATTGCCGGCCGCAAGACGGGCCGGCCTGCGCTTGTGGTGGGTTTCGCTGCCGAAACGGAGAAGGTCATCACGCATGCCACCGCCAAATTGGCGCGCAAGGGCTGCGATCTGATTGTCGCCAACGATGTCAGCCAGACTGGTGCGGGCATAGCTGGCGGGGTCATGGGCGGCGATGCCAATGCCGTTCATCTGGTCAGCGC
Source organism: Allobosea sp. (assembly GCA_031375605.1). Lineage (GTDB taxonomy): Bacteria > Pseudomonadota > Alphaproteobacteria > Rhizobiales > Beijerinckiaceae > Allobosea. The sequence continues at coordinate 7,311 of JANMIB010000281.1, forward strand.
CAGCGGCGTGACCTCATGGCCGGTGATGAGCAAGGATGCGGTGGCATCAAAACTTGTGGCTCACCTTGCGGCCCTCCGGGCGGACTGGACCTGATGATGGCTCTAGCTGTGCAGGTTGCGGTTCAAAGAATGCCCCATGCCGATGGTTTGCCGCTGCCTGCCGATGCCAAGGCTGATGCTGCTGGGCTTGATCTTGTGGCGGCAATTGGCGCTGATGAGGCCATTACGCTGGGTTTTGGCGAGAGAGCCCTTGTCCCGACTGGCCTGGTGCTCCAGTTCCCTCAAGGATATGAAGCGCAAGTTCGTCCACGCTCGGGGCTGGCTCTGAAGCATGGTGTCACCGTGCTCAACAGCCCCGGAACGATCGATGCTGATTATCGGGGGGAAATCAGGGTGATCCTGATCAATCTCGGACAGGAACCAGTCACGTTTCGCCGTGGTGACAGGATTGCGCAGCTTGTCCTTGCGCCAGTGATGCAGGCTGGTCTGGTCGAGGTGACGGCCCTCGACCCGACGAAACGTGGTGCTGATGGTTTTGGCTCCACGGGTATCACGGGTTGAGTTTGATCTTTCTGGGCGCAAGCTCGTCTTGACGAAGGTTTTTTTGGTATGATCTTGCTCTCCCGCCGCAGTCTTTTGTCGATTGCAGCCGTGGTCGACATCGCGCTCCACTCGCGCCCGCTGCCTGTGTCTGCCAAGATGCTGGCAGGGCGTCATGACCTGCCGCCCAGGCATCTGGAAACAGTGCTTCAGGCGCTTGTGCGCCACGGTATTCTCAAAGGCGTGCGCGGGCCTCGCGGAGGATATGAGCTGGCCAAGGAACGTCGCCGTGTCACCGCTGGCGACATCGTGCGGGCTGCCATGTCTGCAACTGGCGAGGATGACTTGCCGCCGCTGCCCCATTCAAGGTTGGTGGACGAGATTGTCGGGCCGGAGGTCAAGGCTGCCGGGGAAGCCTTCCTGAGCAAACTCGACGGCATCTCGGTCGAGGATCTCTGCAAGAATGCAGACGCCCGCAGTGTTTTCGATGGCAATGCGGCAGCCGCAGATTTTACAATATAGAATGTAATATATTTATTTTATCGACCTGAAATGTAAAATAGTCTATGAGTCAGCTCCAGCATTTGTTCAGGAGCAACCCATGCCGCCCGCAGCCAAAAAGCCGGAAGCCGAAGTCGCGCAACAGATCGGGCGTGGCAGGATCTACGAATCCATCACCGACACGATCGGAAACACGCCCATCGTGAGGTTGGGCCGGATCGGCAAGGAGCGGGGTATCAAGGCCAACCTGCTGGCCAAGCTGGAATTCTTCAATCCGATTGCCAGCGTCAAGGACCGGATCGGCGTCAACATGATCGATGCACTTGAAGTATCTGGCAGATTGAAGCCTGGCGGCACGCTGATCGAGGCCACATCCGGCAACACGGGCATTTCCCTCGCTTTCGTGGCAGCAGCGCGCGGTTATCGCATGATCCTGGTCATGCCGGAGACGATGTCCATCGAACGCCGCAAGATGCTGGCGTTCCTGGGTGCCGAAGTCATCCTGACGCCCGGCCCGCTTGGCATGAAGGGTGCGGTTGCAAAGGCTAGCGAACTTGCCGCCGATATTCCCGGCGCGATCATCCCGCAGCAGTTCGAGAACCCTGCAAACCCGGACATCCATCGCACCACCACGGCACTTGAGATCTGGAATGATACTCACGGTGAGGTGGATTATTTTGTGGCCGGTGTGGGCACTGGCGGCACCATCACCGGTGTCGGACAGGTGCTGAAGGCACACAAGCCATCGGTCAGGATCATCGCGGTCGAGCCGGAGGATTCTCCGGTCCTGTCAGGCGGTCAGGCTGGCCCTCACAAGATACAAGGGATCGGCGCGGGTTTCGTGCCGCATGTTCTGGATCGCTCCGTGATCGACGAGATTGTCACGGTCGGCAACCAAACCGCGTTCGAGACCGCGCGGGCGCTGGCGCGGCTTGAAGGCATACCGGGCGGCATCTCGTCCGGTGCGACTGTGGCCGGTGCGCTCGAAATAGCCAGCCGCCCAGGCATGGAGGGCAAGAACATCGTGATCATCATCGCCTCGTTCGCGGAACGTTACATTTCCAGTGCGCTGTTCGACGGCCTCTGACCGGCCAAACCATCGAGCCGTCGGAAATGCGGGGACATCCTTGCGGCGGCCTTGACGCTGCCGTTGTCTTTTCATGCAAAGCAGACAATCTGCCCGGCACGCAGCAACTTGCCCGGATTCTTCAGATGACCGCTTTTCTGGCCCGTATTGTCGATCACCGCCTGACAGAGCGCATCGTGATGATCCTGATCATCATCAACGCGATCACGCTCGGCATGGAGACGTCAAAATCGATCATGGCCGATTATGGCCCGTTTCTGGTCGCACTCGATCATGCCATCCTTGGCGTTTTCGTCATCGAGTTGATGGCCAGGATGATCGTCAAGCGCGGAGCGTTCTTCCGCGATCCATGGAGTCTGTTTGACCTCTTTGTCGTCGGCATCGCGCTGGTTCCGACGAGCGAATCGCTGTCCGTGCTGCGCGCCTTGCGTATCTTGCGTGCCTTGCGCCTTGTCACGGTCGTGCCATCGTTGCGCAAGGTGGTGGCCGGCCTGATCGGCGCCATGCCCGGCATGGGCTCCATCGGGCTTCTGCTGGTTCTGGTGTACTACGTGTTCGCCGTGATGGGGACAAAACTGTTTGCCGATACCAATCCCGAGCTGTTCGGCTCGATCGGCACCACCGCCTACACGCTGTTCCAGTCCATGACGTTTGATGACTGGTCCAATGGCATCGTCAAGCCTCTCGCAGAAAAGGGCAACCCGAACGGCTGGGTGTTTGTGATCATCTTCATGGTGGTGTCCGCTTTCATGGTGCTCAACCTGTTCATCGGCGTGGTGGTGACGGCGCTGGACGAGGTCACAGCCGGGGACGCGCCCAAGATCAGCCATCCGCCCCATTCCGATCAGGATATTCTGGCAGAATTACGCATCCTGAAAGCCGAGATCGCAGCACTCAGAGG
>JANMIB010000294.1:0-1516 GCA_031375605.1 Allobosea sp.
CGCCACGAGCCGATCTCCCCTGACCCATCCGATCCGTGGGGAGCCACGGCACGCTTTCACATGCGTGCACCAAAGGCACTGGCTGGCTTCATCGCGGCAAAAGGCTCTGTCTGCCTGGATGGCACATCGCTGACGGTGAACACCGTTGAGGGCGATGTCTTTTCGGTGCTCCTGATCCCACATTCGCTCGCTGTGACGACATGGCGCGAGCGGAACACCGGCGATCAGCTGCATATCGAGGTCGATCTGATGGCGCGGTATGCCGCAAGGCTTGCCGAGGCGCGCGCTGAGGGCTACTGACGCGTTTCAGTTCCTCAACCGCGAAAAGCAGTTCTTCATGGTGGGTGTTTCCAAACCCAGGTTTCAATCCAAATTTCAGTCTGCACCCATGCCAGGGCCGCGTGTGCTTGTGGTGGAAGCCCGTTTCTACGACGGTCTGGCCGATGCCCTGCTTGAGGGCGCACTCGACGCCATCGCGCAAGCGGGTGCCACCGGGGAGGTCCTTACGGTGCCGGGCGCGCTGGAAATTCCTTCAACCATGGCCATGGCGCTGGATGCCGCAGAAGCAACAGGCGAGCCGTTTGACGCGGCTGTCGCCCTGGGCTGCGTCATTCGTGGCGAAACCACCCATTACGAGATCGTGTCGGTGGAAAGCTGCCGGGCCTTGATGGATCTGTCGGTGCAGCGAAAATTCCCCATCGGAAACGGCATCCTCACAGTGGAAAACGAGGCGCAGGCCTGGGCACGGGCGCGCAAATCCGACATGGACAAGGGTGGCGGTGCGGCTGAAGCTGCGCTGGCGGTTCTCAGGATCAAGCGCAGCTTCGGGCTCGCATCGTGAGTACCAAACAGGAAAGGCGCATGGAAAAGCGCCGTGCAGCGCGGCTCGCAGCCGTGCAGGCACTCTACCAGATGGATGTTGCCGGCAAGGGCGTGATCGAGGCCATGGCCGAGTTCGAGACCTTCTGGATCGGCAAAGAGGTTGACGGCATCGCCTTGCCGGATGCCGAGGCGAATTTCTTCCGCGATGTGCTGGGCGGCGTGGTGCGCGAACAGCGCCCGATCGACCGTGCCGTCGATGCGGCGCTGTCGGATGGCTGGCCGCTGAAGCGGATCGAAACGGTGCTTCGCTCGATTCTTCGTGCAGGCACATATGAGCTGATGTTCCGCAAGGATGTGCCGCCAAAAGCCGTGATCAACGAGTACGTAACCGTCGCGAGGTCTTTTTACGAAGGCGACGAACCGGGCATCACCAACGCCGTGCTCGACAGGATCGCACACGACCTGCGCGCTGCCGAGATGGGGTGATTTGAGTTCCGGGTTGTGTTATCATCTTCAAATGTCGGAGCTTCTCAAGCGCATTACCATCAATCCAGAGGTTTGCGGAGGCCGCCCGACCATCCGCGGCATGCGCATCCGCGTCGTTGACGTGCTCGAGATACTGGCCAGTGGCATGACGCGCGACGAGATACTGCTGGATCATCCCGATCTTGAAGTGGATGATTTTGATGCCGCC
>JANMIB010000314.1:0-2342 GCA_031375605.1 Allobosea sp.
ATCTGGACGTCGGGATGCTGCGCCCTGAGTTTCTTCAGGCTTTCCTCGACCACCTCCTTGACCGACAACTCGCTCGTGCCCTTGGAACGGAACACGGTGAAGGCCACGACCGGCTGGCCGTTGAGGCGGCCAAAGCTGCGCGGCTCTGCATTGCTGTCCTCGACGGTGCCGAGTTCGTGCAGGCGGACCTCGCGCCCACCCGGCAGCGTGATCTTGGCTTCCGAGAGTTCAGCAACACTTCGCGCGCTGGACAGCGTGCGGATCGCCTGTTCCTGCCCGCCGACGGTTCCGCGTCCACCGGCCAGATCGACGTTGGTGGCGCGCACCTGCCGGTTGACCTCCGCCGCCGTGACGCCCAGCGCCAGCAATCTGTCGGGATCGAGCGAGATGCGGATCTCGCGGTCGACCCCGCCGAAGCGGTCAACCCGGCCCACGCCCTTGCGCCCTTGCAACTCGCGCGAGATCACATCGTCGACATGCCAGGAGAGCTGTTCGAGAGTCTTGCCGGGCGACGAGGTGGCATAGGTCAGGATCGACTGGCCTTCGACATCGATCTTCTGGATGATCGGCTCGTCGATGGTGCGGGGCAGGTCTGCGCGGACGCGTGAGACGGCGTCCTTCACATCGTTCAGAGCACGGTCGGTGTTCACCTCGAGGCGGAACTCGATCAATGTCTGCGAAGAGCCGTCGGTGAGCGTGGAAATCACCCGCTTGGCACCGGCGATGTTGGCGACGGCATCCTCGACGCGCTTGGTGATCTGGGTTTCAAGTTCGGCTGGCGCTGCCCCCGACTGGGTAATGGTGACAGCCACCAGAGGCACATCGATGTTGGGAAAGCGCGTTACGGGCAGCTTCACGAAGCTCATGATGCCAAGAACGCACAGCACGACGAACAGCAGGATTGCCGGGACAGGTTTCCTGATCGACCAGGCTGAAAAATTGATGTTCATGGGCTTGGCCTCACTTCACGGCGGCCGCAGCCGCTTGCGCAGGCGCAGCCTCGACGGGCGTGATCACATCGCCATCCCGCACGAAGGTGCCGGCGCGCAGAACAATGAGATCGCCCTCTTTAACGCCGTCGAGAAGTTCGATGCGGCCTTGCCCGACCAGGCCGATCCTGACCGGCCTGACACGCACGATGTTGTTCTCCACCACCTGCACAGTGGCGCTCTCGCGGCGATAGGTGATGGCGGACACCGGCACCGTGAGACCCACACGGCGGTCGATCTCGATGACGCCGCGCCCGAAGGCACCGACGGAGCGGGTGGACGCCACTGGCAGCGAAATACGCACCTTGCCGAGCCGGGTCTGGCGGTCGACCTCCGGCGAGATCAGGCGCACCTCGCCCTTGATCGCAGAATTCATGCCCGCTGGCGTGACCATGACCGGCTTGCCGATGCCAAGGCGCGGGATGTCGGCCTCCGGAACCTCGGCTTCCAGTTCGACCGCACCATCGGCAATCAGACGGAACAGCGGCTCAGGCGCAGCCATGCTGGCAATGGCACCCTGACGGGCATTGCGGCGGCTGATCATGCCCGCACGCGGTGCCTTGATCTCGCTGCGCTGGATGCGAAGTTCGATCTCGCTGCGTTGTGCGGTTGTCAGCGCCTGCTCGGCTTCGGCACTGATCAGGGCCTGACGTGCCGACACGAGCCGGGCATCAGCCCCGCGTGACGCGGCAAGCCGCTGGTCGAAGGTGTCGGCGCTGGTGATGCCGTCGCTGCGCAAGGCCTGGGCCCGCGTCAGGGCGTTGTTCGCCTGCACCTTGTTGGCTTCGGCTTCCACGATCTGCGCGCGGGACTGTGCCATCGAGGCGGCCACGCGCTGCAGGCTGGCGGTGTTCTGGGCAAGCTGCACATCGAGAGCCGCGCGGTTGAGCTTTGCGAGCACCTGGCCAGCACGCACCATGTCCCCTTCTTCCGCCAGAATCTCCAGGATCGACAGCCCATCGACCTCCGGCACGACCAGCACCTCGTCACGCGCGATGATATTGCCGGAAACCATGATGGCCGCTGTTACTTCGGCGCGCTCGACCTTGACGACCGTGATGCTGGGCGGGCGTGGCTGGCCCGAAGTCGGAGCCGAAGTCTGGGCTGAACTCTGGCCCGAACTCTGGGCCATGGCCCCGGATGTCATGAGGGAGACTGCAAGCATCAGGGACGCAAGGATTGAACCGGAAGGTCGGAAAGAGGCACGCACGTCAGGTCTCCGGTGTGGTGTCGGTCATCAGAAGCGAAGGCAATTGCCCGGCGCAGGCGAGCCGGAACACATCATTGAGATAGGTGACATGCGGCGCAGGATTGAAATCAGCCTCGCGGGCGCGGCGGGCCAGAAGCCCATCC
>JANMIB010000321.1:0-6172 GCA_031375605.1 Allobosea sp.
CACAGGCTGGATTTGAGGTGCCTGATAGGCCGGGGTTGTAGCACGCTGGCCTTGAGCGGATGCGGCTGCATATGCTGGCTGCGGTGCCGGGGCAGGTTGTATCGTGACAGGTTGCGCTGTCGGCCTCTTGTCCTTGCGGCCGTAGTTGCTGGAACGGTAGCCGCTGACACTGCCGTTCTGGTCGGTCGCGGTCCGGGCTGGCAGGCTGGCACGCTCGCCACCGCCATCGCGCATCGACGCTGCGGCCTGCGAGGCGGGGCTGAGATCGATGTGCGCCTTCTCGGCGACAACCTGACAGCACTCGATCAGCGCGCAGTTCTTGGCCAGACGCCGATGGGCCTTCATGTCGCCATCGCGATAGGAATTGAGGATGCGCAGGTCAATCGGGTTCATGCCGACGGTTTCAGCAACCTTGTCCATGTGAACTTCGATGGAAAAATCGACACCGGTGATGCCGAAACCCCGCATGGCGGTGGCGGGCGTCCGGTTGGTATAAACGCAATAGACGTCGGCGTAGACATTGGGGATCGTGTAAGGGCCGGGCAGATGTCCGACACCCTTGATGATCGCGTAAGATGACAGGCGGGTGTAGGCACCTGAATCGAAGTATCCGGTGAATTTTCGCGCAATGATGCGCCCGTCACGCATCACGCCATCCTTGATGTACCAGCGCTCGGCGCCGCGCGGTGCGCCGACCTGCATTTCCTCTTCGCGGTCCCAGGCATACTTGCAAGGCCTGCCCGTGAGCATGGCACCAAGGATGGCCAGCGGCTCGTGCATGCTGTCAACCTTGCCGCCGAAACCACCGCCCACCGTGCCGCCAATGAAATGCAACCGGCTCGATGGCATGGTCAGGAGCTTTGCAGCCGTGCCGAGAGAGAAGAACAGACCTTGCGTCGAGGTGTAGCAAACGAACCGGTCATTGATCTCCGGTGCCGCGATCGCGCCGCAGGTTTCCATCGGGGCCTGCTCGATCGGCGACATCTGGTAGCGGCCTTCGACGATGTGGTCGGCCTTGGCGAAGGCTTCCTCGACATCGCCGTAGCGCAGCTTCTGGTGATCGAATTTGCCGTGGTAGATGAACTTGTTGGTGGGATAGACATCGCAGACCACAGGTGCACCCGGCTTGATGGCGTCCTCGACGTCCAGGACATGCGGCAGCACCTCCCAGTCGACCCTGACCTGCCTCACAGCCGCACGTGCTTGCGCTTCGGTTTCGGCAATGATGGCCACGACCGGCTCGCCCTTGTAGGCGACCTTGGTTACGGACAGCAGCGGCTCGTCGTCGAGGCCGAAATCGAGCAGGCTCAGCAGCGTGTTGAGGTTGAGCGGCACATCCTTGCCCGTCAGCACGCGCATCACACCGGGCATCTTCTCAGCAGCAGAAGTGTCGATGCGGCGGATGCGGGCATGGTGATGGGGGCTGCGCACGCAGCGGATGTGCAGCAGCCCCTCGAACAGATGATCATCGAAATCGGGTGAGCGCCCGGTGACATGGCCCAGAATGTCCTGTCGCCGTGTCGGCTTGCCGATCTCGTTCAGATTGTCGTCGCGCTCGTCCGCGAAAAATTCCTTGCGGAACTCGATCATGCTGGCCTCCTGATGTTCGATGTCGCCAGGATGGCATCGATGATGGGTTCGTAGCCGGTGCAGCGGCACAGGTTGCCGGCAATCGCCTCGATGACATCCTCGCGCGTCGGCGACGGATTGCGGTCGAGCAGCACTTTCGCCGACATCAGCATGCCGGGCGTGCAATAACCGCACTGGGCGGCGAAGTGCTCCATGAAGGCTTCCTGTAGCGGGTGCAGAGTTCCGGTTGCCAGCCCGGATGCTGTCTCGACATGCCGTCCCTGAACCGCTTCGGCCAGCATCAGGCATGACAGATGTGTCTGCCCGTCGACGATGACTGTGCAGGCTCCGCACGTGCCCTGGCCGCAGCCATATTTGGGGCTGAGATCGCCGACGCCGCGGCGCAGGAACTCCAGGAGGTTCTGGCCGTCATCGGCAAAGGCGGCGCGGTCCGAGCCGTTGAGCGTGAAGGTCACGGGTTTCTTGGCCATCAGCCGCGCTCCATCCGTTCGAGCAGTCTTTTCAGATGCGTGCCCGCCACTTCGCGCCGATACCAGGCGCTTGCCAGCGCATCGGTCGGTGGATCAAGACCGTCGCAGGCAACCTGCGTAGCCCGTGCGATGGTGGCTGCATCAAGGCCCTGGCCATCCAGGACGCGCTCGGCGGCCAAGGCTCTCAAGGGTGTTGGTCCCATCGCGCCAAAAGCGATCCTTGCGCCCCTGATGCGGCCGCCTTCCCTTGGCAGATGAGCGGCAATCGACATCACCGACACACCCTTGGGCTTGATGCGGCTGACTTTCAGGAATCCAAAGGCGCGCGAATCGCGTGGGCGGGGAATTTCAATTGCAGCGACGATGGCTGGGGTGCTGCCGGTGCGTCCCCGGTCACGCAGCACATCCTCAAGCGGTCTGGCGCTGCCTTGCCCTGCCAGGCCTTGCCCAGCCATGACGACGCGGGCTCTCAGAGCCAGAAGCGCCACGGCAAAATCACCGTAAGGATGATGGGCAAACAGGTTGCCGCCCACAGTGGCCATGTTGCGGATCTGCGGGCCGCCGACCACCCGTGCGACGGGTGCGAGAAACGCCAGATCACGATGTGCCAGGATCTGCGCCATTGTCACGCCTGCACCAACCGTCACGGTGTCGCCGGAGGCACGGATGTCCACAAGTGCGGGATCAACCGTGCGCACGATGCGCTGCGGCGCTGTTCCGGCATTGATGTCACGCATCACCAGGGTGCCACCTGCCATGAAAACGGCATCCGAACCCATGGCACGCACAGCTTCAGCCAGAGTGCTGTAATTCTCGACCTGTACCGTCATCTTGCACCCTCCAGGCCCATATGCGCGCGGATGGCATCGAAGCCGCCCTGATAGATGTTCTCGGCCACCATGGTTCTCAGCTCTGTCTCGCGGCCCAAAGGCGTGTCGAAGCGGCTCTCCCAATGCCAGAAGGTGCGGTCGCCATCGGTGACGGGGGCAAGCCTGACATGGGCCACATAGTTCAGCAGCGGCACGGGCGTTTCCATCAGGCAATAGGAAAAGGCCATGTCGGCATCGGACAAGGTCAGCAGCATCTCGCGCAATTCAGAGCCATCTGCGAGGTGGAATTTCCGGACGCAGCCCACCTTGTCCGAGGGCTGGCTGCGTTCGATCATGCTGTCTGCGACGGCAGGGTGCCATTGATCATGCCCGTTGAAATCGCGCAGCACGGCCCAGACCGCTTCGACCGGCGCATTCAGGACAGTGCTCTTGATGACCTTGACCATGATCAGCCTGCCATCTGCCGTTTCAGTGCATCAAATCCCGCCTGAAACACATTGAGCCCGATGCCCGAGACAAGATCTGCGGCCACCTCCGGTGCACAGTCGAACTCGGCGGTCCATTCGGCGAATGTGCGGTCGCCGTCCGTCACCGGGGTCAGGCGCAAGGTCGCGATGTAGTCGGTCAGCGGCATCGGAGATTCCAGGATCGCGTAGGTGCAGAACATATCGTAATCGGACAGGCCAAGCAGGCGTTCGCGGATCCGGTCGCCGTTCTGCAGATGAAAATCGCGGATGCAGCCGACCTTGTCAGAGGGCTCGCCATTCTCGATCCGGCTTTCGCGGATGCGGGGATGCCAGCGCGGCAGGGCATTGAAATCCCGCACTTTTTCCCACACGCGGGTAGAGGGCGCGTCGATGATCGAGGAGATGTAGACGCGTGCCATCACTTCTTGCCTTCTGCTTCAGGCTTTAGGCCATCTGGTCTGGGCTGCGATGACTTTTTCGCATCGGCAGCCACGCGCTGCATGTCGGACGCCTCGCGGATCAGCCCGCCCTGCCTGGCGAGGTTAGAGCCATCGATCCCGATGTCGGACAAAAGGCTGTCGATCAGGGGGGCCTGCACCCGGTAGCGAAGGGCCGAGTTGATGACCTCGTCAGTCGGGCTACCGCGGCCTTCACCACCCACATTGGAATGAGCTCCATCAAGCTGCACGATACGGATGTCGCTGATTTTTTCCAGCGGCTTGACGGAGGCGGCGACAATGCCTTCGACATGTTCGAGCAGCTTGCGTCGGAACAGCGACAGGCGGGCCGGATCGGTCAGCACGTTCTCGGCTTCGTTGAGCAGGCGCTGGGCTTCTGCCTCCACCGCGCTCCTGATCTTCTCGGCACCCGATGCGATGGTCTGCTCTGCAGCGGCCTTCTCCGCCATCAGCACGTCGATCGACTTGCGCCGTTTGGCGACTTCTGTTTCGCGCACGGTCTTGACCTGCTCCTCGGCCTCGGTGGCCTGGGCACGGGCCTTGTCGGAGGCAGCGCGCGCGGCCGATTCCTCGAGCGACTTCTTGTAGAGCGTGACGGCCTTGTCCATCTGGGCGCTTTCGACGGTCTTCTCGCGCTCGACCTCGAGCTTGCGGCGCTCGGTTTCGTGGGCAATCCGGATCTCGTCGAGCCCGCGCTCGGAGGCGATGCGGGTCCGCTCTATGTCCTCGCGGCTTTCGATCTCGGCTTCACGCAGGGCTTGCACGCGTGCGATCTCGAGTTGCTCGAGCGATTGCCGCCGTTCGACCTTGGCGGCTTCGACAGTGCGCTCGCGTTCGACTTCCGCTGTCTCGATTGCGGTTTGTGCCGCAAGCTGCACCTTCCGGACGTCCGCCTCGGCATTGGCCCGTGCGGATTTCTTGATGGCCAGATCGACGATGCGGGTTTCTTCCGCAGCTTCGACCTCACGCTTCCTGTTGATGTCGAGGACTTCGCGTGATTGCTGGCTCGCGATGCGCTCCTGCTCAAGTGCGAGTTCAGTGGCGATCCTGGCACGCTCTGTTGCCTCGCGCCGCCCGATCTCGGCAGCTTCAAGCACCTTGTCACGCGTGATCGTCTGGGTACGGATGGCCTGCTCCGCGTTCAGGCGCTCAGTGTCCACGGCCTGTTCTGCAACAATCTGTGCGGCGTCCACCGTCTTCTGGCGGTCGATTTCCAGATTGCGGATGCGCAGATCCTCGGAAATACGGGATTCCGAAACGTTCGACGCCTGCGTGATCCTGAGTTTCTCGGTGACCTCGCGCGCGGCGATCTCGGCCTCGTCGAGGCCCTGCTGGCGTGCGATCTCACGGCGGCGGATGTCTTCCTCGCCCTTGATGCGGGTCTGGGTCAGGATCAGGGTCTGCGCCATCCGGGCCTTTTCTGTGGCCTCGCGCGCGGCAATCTCGGCCTGGTCGGTTGTCAGCTGGCGTTCGATCTCCAGCGATTGCGTGTCCCTGTCCTTGTTGATGCGAGCTTCCGTGACAGCCTGTTCCTGCATGATTCGGGCACGTTCGGTGGATTCGCGGGCGGCAATCTCGGTGGCTTCCAGGACGCGTGTCCGTTCGATTTCGCGGGCTGATGTTTCCTGCTCGTTGACGATGCGCGCCTCCTTCAGCACACGCTCCTGAAGGATACGGGCGGTCTGGATATGCTCGTGTGCAGCGATTTCCTCGCTCTCGATGGCCTTTGATTTGGCGATCTCGCGGCTGCGGATGTCGCCTTCGGATGCGATGCGTGCCTCGGCAATGCCGCGCTCATTGGCAATGCGGGCCTTTTCGATGGTTTCGCGGGCGGTGATCTGGGCCGATTCGGCTTCAGTGTCGCGCGTCGCACGTTCTGTCGCCAGCAAGGCACGCTGTTGCGCGCGGCGGAACTCGATGTCGCGCTCCTGTTCAAGCCGTGCTTCCTCGCTGGCGCGGTCGATTTCCAGCGACTGCTTCTCGGCTTCGAGGTTGCGCGTCCTGATCTGGATCATCGCGTCCTGCTCGATGTCGTTGCGCAGCTTGCGACGGGCTTCGATGTCCTTGATCAGGACGGTCAGTCCCTCGGCGTCAAACCGGTTCGAGGGATTGAAGAATTCGAGGCTGGTCTGGTCGATGTCGAGGATCGCAACCGATTCCAGTTCAAGGCCGTTGCGCGAGAGATCCTCCTGCACGGCGGCCCGCACCCTCTCGACATAGCTCGAGCGGTTCTCGTGCATGCCGCCCATGTCCATTTCGGCGGCGACCGCACGCATGGCACTTTCGAACTTGCCGGCAAGCAGCCCATGAAGGCTTTCGGGTTCAAGTGTCTTGCGACCGAGCGTGGACGCTGCCAT
>JANMIB010000351.1:0-3087 GCA_031375605.1 Allobosea sp.
ATCGACAAGCATTGCGGCGGCGTGCGCGGCGGCTGGGACAACCTCAAATGCGTCATCCCCGGCGGCTCGTCGGTGCGCATGGTGCCAGCGGCGCAGATCATCGACACGCCGATGGATTTCGACTCGCTGTCGAAGCTGAAATCCGGCCTCGGCACGGCGGCGGTCATCGTCATGGACAAGTCCACCGACGTGGTCCGCGCCATTGCCCGCATCAGCTATTTCTACAAGCACGAGAGCTGCGGCCAGTGCACGCCTTGCCGCGAGGGCACGGGCTGGATGTGGCGGGTCATGAACCGCATGGCCGAAGGCCGTGCGCAGCGCCGTGAAATCGACATGCTGCTTGAAGTCACCAAGCAGGTCGAGGGCCACACCATCTGCGCGCTGGGCGACGCCGCCGCCTGGCCAATCCAGGGCCTGATCGCACATTTCCGCCACGAAATCGAAGAACGAATCGACCAGTATGCGGCGAACCCGCATGATACACCTGCACGACTGATGGCGGCGGAGTGATGGTGTTGGCTGCAATGTTGCTCCCAGTGTCATCCTTGGCGGCCCGCAGGGCCGGGAAGGGCCTGCCCTCGGGCTCCGACCCGAGGGGGATCCACGCTTTCTGCATGGATTCCCTTCCCCTGCGCTGCGCTCCGGCCGGGAATGACACCGGTGAAGACGGTGGGAGAGACCAATGACAAAGCTCCTCATTGACGGCATCGAAGTCGACGTTCCGCCGGATTTCACCGTGTTGCAGGCCTGCGAGGCTGCAGGTGCGGAAATTCCGCGTTTCTGCTTTCACGAGCGGTTGTCTATTGCCGGCAATTGCCGCATGTGCCTGGTCGAGGTGAAGGGCGGCCCGCCCAAGCCCCAGGCAAGCTGCGCCATCGGCGTGCGTGATCTGCGCCCCGGCCCCAATGGCGAGCCGCCGGTCGTTTCGACGAAGTCTCCCATGGTGAAGAAGGCGCGTGAGGGCGTGATGGAGTTCCTGCTCCTCAATCACCCGCTCGATTGCCCGATCTGCGACCAAGGCGGCGAGTGCGACCTGCAGGATCAGGCCATGGCCTACGGCGTCGACAACTCGCGCTATGTCGAGAACAAGCGCGCGGTTGAGGACAAGTATATCGGCCCGCTGGTCAAAACGCACATGACGCGCTGCATCCATTGCACGCGCTGCGTCCGTTTCACCACCGAAGTCGCGGGCGGCACGGACCTTGGTGCCATCGGGCGCGGCGAGGACATGGAGATCACCACCTATCTCGAAGCCGCGATGACCTCCGAGTTGCAGGGTAATGTCATCGATCTTTGCCCCGTCGGCGCGCTGACCTCGAAGCCCTATGCCTTCAATGCACGGCCTTGGGAACTCACCAAGACGGAAAGCATCGACGTGATGGACGCGGTCGGCTCGGCCATCCGCGTCGACTCGCGCGGGCCTGAAGTCATGCGCATCATGCCGCGCACCAATGACGCGGTGAACGAGGAGTGGATTTCCGACAAGACCCGCTTCATCTGGGATGGATTGAAAACCCAGCGGCTTGACCGGCCTTACGTGCGCAAGGGCGGCAAGCTTGTCGCTGCAAGCTGGCCCGAAGCGCTGGCTCTTGTGGCTGATAAGCTGAAGCACACAGCGCCTGCCCGCATCGGCGCGCTGGCGGGTGATCTTGCGGCTGTCGAGGAAATGTTCGCGCTGAAATGCCTGATGGGCTCGCTTGGCCTGACAAATATCGATTGCCGCACCGATGGCGCTCAACTTGATGCATCCGTTGGCAGGGCTGGCTACATGCTCAACGCGGGCATCGCAGGCATCGAAGATGCTGATGCGATCCTGCTGATTGGCACCAACCCGCGCATGGAAGCCAGCCTCGTCAACACCCGAATCCGGAAGCGCTGGCTCAAGGGCGGCGTGATGATCGGCCTGATCGGCGAGAAGGCCGATTTGACCTATGATTACAACTATCTGGGCGCAGGGCCGGACTCATTGTCTGAACTGGTCAAGACCTATGAGAGCGTCAAGGCCAAGCACCCTGTGGTGATCGTCGGGCAGGGCGCGTTGGCCCGTCCAGATGGCGCGGCAGTGCTGTCCATGGCGGCGCAGTTTGCGTCGCAGATCGGCGCTGTCCGTGAGGACTGGAACGGTTTTGCGGTGCTGCACACGGCAGCCTCGCGCGTTGGCGGGCTCGATCTTGGCTTTGTGCCGGGTGAGGGCGGCATGAGCGCAACCGAAATGTTCAAACCGGGCGCGGTCGATGTGCTCTATCTGCTCGGCGTTGATGAGTTCGAGGTGCCAGCAGGCGCATTTGTGATTTATCAGGGCAGCCATGGCGACAAGGGCGCACACCGTGCCGATGTCATTTTGCCGGGCGCGGCCTACACCGAGAAATCCGGCACCTATGTGAACACCGAAGGCCGGGTGCAGATGACGAGCCGCGCGGTGTTCCCGCCCGGCGAGGCCAAGGAAGACTGGGCCATTCTCCGCGCGCTGTCCGGTTCGCTTGGCCAGGTCTTGCCGTTCGATACGCTCGCGCAGTTGCGCAAGGCGCTTTACACAGCCCACCCGCATTTTGCCGGCATCGGCGAGATCGCGGCGGGTGACCGGGCCGGGATTGCCACGCTGGCGACGCGCGGCGGCAAGGTTGCAAAAGCAGCGTTTGCCTCGCCAGTCACAGCCTATTACCAGACAAACCCGATTGCCCGTGCCTCGGCGATCATGGCGCAGTGCCAGTCTCTCGCCGATGGCCGCACGCAGCAAGCGGCAGAATGAGGAGCCAAGACCATGCCTGAACTGCTCCTCACCCTCGCGATCATTGTCGGCAAGACGCTGCTGCTGATTGCCTGCCTGCTCGTCTTCATCGCCTACATTCTCTATGCCGACCGCAAGATCTGGGCTGCGGTGCAACTAAGGCGCGGGCCGAACGTGGTCGGTCCCTGGGGCCTGCTGCAATCCTTCGCTGATTTGCTCAAGTTCGTCCTGAAAGAGCCGATCATACCGGCCGGTGCCAACAAGGGCGTGTTCCTGTTGGCGCCCTTGGTCACGGTCGTGCTGGCGCTGTCAGCTTGGGCGGTGATTCCGGTCAATGCTGGCTGGGCGATTGCCGAAAT
>JANMIB010000356.1:0-2549 GCA_031375605.1 Allobosea sp.
CGGACGACTTTTGCAACCTGCTCTTGGAGGAGCACACATGAAGCGCAGAGATATCCTGAAATCCGCAGCCCTTGCCGTCACGGCCAGCTTTGCCTTGATGACATCGCCCGCCGTCGCACAGGTCAAATGGAACCTGCCGGCAGCTTATGCCAACACGAACTATCACACCGAAAATCTGGTGGAGTTCGCCAAAGAGGTCGAGAAGGCCACCGGCGGCAAGCTCTCGATCACGGTTCATGGCAATGCCTCCCTGTTCAAGGCACCCGAAATCAAGCGCGCCGTTGCAACGGGGCAGGCCCAGATGGGCGAAGTCCTGATCTCGATCCACGAAAACGAGAACCCGCTTTTCGGTATCGATGTCGTGCCGTTCCTGGCCACCTCGTTCGGCTCATCCAAGAAGCTCTGGGATGCCTCCCGTCCTTCAATCACCAAGGCGCTCGACGCGCAGGGCCTGATGGTGCTCATGGCCGTGCCATGGCCTCCGCAGGGCATCTACGCCAAGAAGGAACTGAACACGGTCGCCGACATGCGCGGTCTCAAGTGGCGTGCCTACAATGTCGGAACAGCCCGGATCGCTGAAATTGTCGGGGCGCAGCCCCTCACAATTCAGGCCGCGGAACTGCCGCAGGCTCTGGCAACCGGTGTGGCTGACAGCTTCATGTCATCCGGCGCAACCGGCTTTGACACGAAGGTCTGGGAATCCCTGACGCATTTTTATGACACGCAGGCCTGGATCCCGAACAACATCACCTTCGTCAACAAGGCGGCCTTCGCGGCGCTGGACAAGCCGACACAGGATGCCGTGCTGAAAGCGGCTGCTGATGCAGAAGCGCGTGGCCGCCGCATTGCAGACGAGCGCACGAATTTCTTCCTGAAGGAACTGGCAGCCAAGGGCATGAAGATCCAGCCGCCATCGCCAGCTTTCAAGGATGGACTTGCGAAAGTGGGCGAGCAGCTGACGGCTGACTGGCTGAAGAAAGCCGGCGCTGATGGCACGGCCGTGATCGATGCCTTCAAGAAGATGTAGTCATCTCGCCCGTCGCAAGGCGGCTTGAACATCCGCGCCGCCATGGTCCGCCATGGCGGCGTCCTTGTCCCGCAAGGGAGCAGGAGAGCAGGAGAGCACAATGGCCGAGTCAGGCGCTTCATATCTTGGCCCCATCGTCTCGTCGGGCCATCTCGCCTCGGGCGCGCTTCCGGCGTTGTCCGAGTTCGAGTTCGGCATGATCATGACCGTGCACGCCTTCAACCGCTGGATGGTGCGCTGCATGGCGGCGGCTGGCATGCCGGACCTGTCGCCGCTTGACGTGCTGGTGATGCACAATGTCAACCATCGCGGAAAAGCCAAGCGGCTAGCGGACGTCTGCCTCGTGCTCAACATCGAGGACACGCATGTGGTCAGTTATTCGCTGAAGAAGCTCGAAAAGCTGAAACTGGTGAAGGCTGGCCGCCTCGGCAAGGAAAAGACCGTGCAGGTCACGCCAGCAGGTGAGGCGCTCTGTGCCCGCTACCGTGAGGTGCGCGAGGCGTTGCTGGTCAAATCGGTGCTTGGGACAGGCGTTGACGCTGCCAAGCTGTCTGACATCGCAGCCCAGCTCAGGGCATTGTCCGGGCAATATGATCAGGCGGCACGCGCGGCCGCCAGCCTGTAGGCCATGCCCGCACAAATGTGCTGTCGTGCTGTGTCTGCGTGACCATTCGCCGGTGCCACGGGCCAGCCAACATGCTATGAGCAAGCCGAACCGCAGGATACATGACCATGAACACGCCCAACCGTTTGCTTGATGAAGTCGCCCGCCTTGTCACCGATGCCGCAGGCGCGGCACAGGGGGTTCGCCGCGAGGTGGAAACCGTTGTGAAAACCCAGATGCAGCGGATTCTGGCTGACATGGACGTGGTGACACGCGAAGAGTTCGAGGCCGTGCGCGAGATGGCCATCATGGCCCGTGAAGAAAACGAGCGGCTTGCCGCAAGGCTTGATGCCATGTCGGTGCCTGCAACGGTCACAGACGTGAAGGCCGCCAAAACCAGGCCCTCCAAAGCCTGACCGCCGGAGCATGCAGGCCATGGGCCGCGACCGCACGGATGACGTGCCAGAGACGGGCGACACCGACCTTGATGACACCATCGAGGCGGCCAGCGACGATGCGCCCGAACCAGACCTTGCCGCGATCCCCGAACGGCTGAAAGCGGGCACCGAAGTCATCGCCGGCTTTGTGCGCAACCTTCCCAACGCGCCGGGCGTTTACCGGATGTTCGATGCGGCAGGCGATGTGCTGTATATCGGCAAGGCCAAAAACCTGAAAAAGCGGGTTGGCCAATATGCCCAAGGCCGCGCCCACACCAATGCCGTCGCGCGAATGATCTGCGAAACCGCAGAGATGGAGTTTGTCACCACCGGCACCGAGACCGAGGCGCTGCTGCTGGAATCGAACCTGATCAAGCAGCTCAGGCCGCGCTACAATGTGCTGCTGCGCGACGACAAATCCTTTCCCTACATCCTGCTGAGCGGCGACCACCCTGCCCCGCAAATCACCAAGCATCGCGGC
>JANMIB010000361.1:0-2338 GCA_031375605.1 Allobosea sp.
CTCCTCGGGATCCTGGGCGATGATGAAGCCACCCTTGGCTTTCAACGCCTTGGCTCCTTCGCTGCCATCGGCCCCGGTGCCTGAGAGCACAACGCAAACCGCCCGGACGGCCGTTTCGTCCGCGAGCGAGCGCAGCAGAAAGTCAAATGGCAACCGTGCGCCATGGCGCGCTCCCGGCACGGAAAGTTCGAATATCCCGTCCCTGATTGCCAGATACAGGCCCGGCGGGATGACATAAAGACGGTCGGGCACAAGCCGTTCGCCGTTCGCGGCCTGGCTGACAGCCATTTTCGTGTGGCGTGCCAGCAGATCGACCAACAAGCTGTCATGGTTCGGATCAAGATGCTGGACGAGGATGAACGCCATGCCGGTATCGTCAGGCAGCGCGTCGATCAGCTTGGTGCAAGCCACCAGACCGCCTGCCGATGCGCCGATGGCGACCATCAGGAACGTGTCGCTTACAGGCGGCGGGCCGGGAGCGTCGATATGGCGAGACGACACAGCATGACGTCCGCGTGACGTTGCTGGCATGGCTAGCGGATCGTCGGGCATGAGTGGTCCGTTTGCATCCACACAAGAGGCGCATACCACCACGCGAGAGTCACGGAATGAATCTGCAGCACGTGATGAGCATCCCCACCAACCAGACCTCTGAGTAGATTCCGACCCTGCTGCCGCGCCCGCACTATGTACTAAAAATGGCCGTGGTATTAAAAATGGCCATGACGGGGCCCAACCCTCAAGCGCCCAAGGCTGACCGGTCGCCTCGCCCGGTTTGCTTCACGTCGCAGTTGGGGTTCCGGTTTTCTGTCCGGAACCCCCTGTTCATTGCACGGCAGCCGAAGGAGCCAGCCATGTTGCAGCCGACCCGGAACACGCAAGGTCTGGCGCGGTATCGACCACCAGCTCCGGTTTGTCGAGTCGCCCATGGCCACGACGTGAGGCGACAGCCACATTGTTGCGGCGGACAGCAAGCTGCCCGATATTGATCGGGCTCGAGCTCTGAGGGGAGTTTTTTGTCATGGAAGCGCTTCGTGTTCTGATCGTCGAGAACGAAGCCATCATCGCCCTTCTCTTGACGGAGGTGCTGGAGGAGATGGGACATATCGTTTGCGGCACCGAAGCGACTGAGGCCGGGGCTGTTGTGGCGGCTCTCCAATTGAAGCCGGATCTGATCATCAGCGACGTGCGATTGCATGAGGGCAGCGGGATCGAAGCGATCAACGCGATCTTGCAAACCGGTTTTGTCCCGCACGTGTTTGTCAGCGGCGACATCATTGATCGAAACGTGGTCAATCCGGCGGCTGGCCTGCTCCAGAAACCGTTCAATGAGCCGCAACTGATCAAAGCCATCGAATGGGTACTGGACCCCGCCAATATCTTGATGGGCGAGACATACGCAGCCAATGCGCGTCCTGCCTGAGTCGTTTCCGAGCCTCTTTGCGAGCAGTTCACAGACCTAGGATCACGACACACCGGCGAGAACACATGGGCCATCATCCTCCAATCGTTGCAGCATCGGCAGACGCCAACATTTTCACCTGCCCGATGCACCCGCAGATACGTCAGTCTGGTCAAGGCTCCTGCCCGATCTGCGGCATGGCGCTGGAGCCGGTGACGGCCACGGCAGAAAGTGGCCCAAGTCCGGAACTCGCCGACATGACCCGGCGCTTCTGGGTCGGGCTGGCGCTGGCATTGCCCGTCTTCGTGCTGGAGATGGGCGGTCACCTGTTTGCGTCCCTGCATCGCGCTGTCTCTCCCGCCGCATCGGGCTGGATCCAGTTCGCACTCGCCACGCCGGTCGTGTTCTGGGCCGGCTGGCCATTCTTCGAGCGCGCCTTCGCATCGGTGTTGTCGCGCAATCTGAACATGTTCACCCTGATTGCGATGGGCACGGGCGTTGCCTGGGCTTACAGCGCGGTTGCCACCCTTGCGCCCGCCATCTTTCCCGCAGCCACGAAGGGCATGGATGGCACGGTCGCGATTTACTTCGAGGCGGCAGCGGTTATCACCGTGCTGGTCCTGCTCGGGCAGGTTCTGGAGTTGCGTGCGCGCGAACGGACATCCGGCGCGATCAGGGCGCTGCTCGACCTCGCTCCCAAGACCGCGCGCCTGATCCGGGCCGACGGCACGGACGAAGAGGTCGGCCTCGACACCATCGTCGTCGGCGACAAGGTCCGCGTGCGCCCGGGGGAGAAGGTGCCGGTCGACGGCAAGATCGTCGAGGGCCGCTCGTCGATCGACGAGTCGATGGTGACCGGCGAGTCGATGCCGAGCAGCCGCACGGTCGGCGATGCCGCGATCGGCGGCACCATCAACCAGTCCGGCGCGCTGGTCG
>JANMIB010000400.1:0-2980 GCA_031375605.1 Allobosea sp.
CCATCGCAGACCGCCGGATCAAGGGCGTGGCGCTGACCGGCGGCGTCGAAGCCGGAAAGGCCGTCGCGCAGCAGGCCGGCGCCAACATGAAGAAGTCACCCATGGAGCTTGGCGGCAATGACGCCTTCATTGTGTTGGAAGACGCCGATCTTGACGCGACGGTGAAATGGGCCGTCTGGGCCAAGATGAACAATACCGGTCAAAGCTGCGTCGCAGGCAAACGCTACATCGTGGTCGACAAGCTGGCGGACCAGTTTCTCGACAGGTTTGAGACAGCACTTGCCGCGCTCAAGCCCGGCGATCCGATGGACGAAGCAACGACGCTGGGGCCGATGTCCACCGAGGCCGCACTGAAGACCTTGCTCGATCAGGTCAAGCGCGCGGTCGATGGCGGGGCAACCGTTGTCATGGGCGGCAAGCGCATCGACCGCGTCGGCGCGTTCATGCAGCCAACCATCCTGACGGACATCAAGCCCACCAACCCGGCCTACCGCGAGGAATTCTTCGGGCCGGTCGTCCTGTTCTTCCGCGTCAAGGACGAGGAGGCGGCCATCGCGCTGGCCAATGACTCCGATTTCGGCCTTGGCGGCTCGGTGTTCACCCGTGACGAGGCGCGCGGCAAGCGCGTGGCAAGTCGCATCGATACCGGCATGATGTTCATCAACCACCCGACCTCAACAGCACCGGACTTGCCCTTCGGCGGCATCAAAACCTCTGGCTATGGGCGGGAGCTGTCCGGCCTCGGCATCCAGGAATTCGTCAACAAGAAGCTGGTGCGCGTGGCCGCCATCGATGCACCGGCATAGCTGACCCCAGAGGAATGTCATGACCGATCCAAAACCTGAAACGCCGGAATGTGCCAAACAGCGCCAGCGAGCCCTGGCAAGCTGGGACACGGAGGGCGGCGCAGGGCCGGATGGGCCGCAAAAGCAGGATCCATCAGGCGACCCCACAACCGATACTGTGTCGCAAAGCGCTTCTAACCTTCAGCAATTGCACATCAGGGTCATTGCACTTGAAAACCTCGTGATCGCATTGCTGGCCGGGGCCTCTGGCACACAGTGCGCGTTTGCGCGAGACATGGCGGGATACATCGCGCCGCAGCCGGGTTTCACACCCTATCCACTCACCACCCATGCGTCCCACCAGATGCTCAATGCGATCGAACGGGCGGCACAGCTTCGGCAGAGACGATGAGCCTGCCCACGAAACGGCACCTGAAGGCCGCCTGAGTAGAATCCGATGCTGCCTGCAGCCCGCAGTTTCGCGTCTCGATCCCCAAAGCGCCGATGTCCGGCGATACCACGTCAAAAGGTCACCTCAATGTACCGGAATCGAACCCAGCGTGACCGCAGTGGCGCGGCGTGCCTCCCGCGCGCCATCCGCGCCCTGCTCCTGGCGGGCAGTGCGGCACTGCTCCTGCAGACGCTGCCGGCGGAGGCCCATGTCAAATGGTTCGCGCCCTACATCGTTGGTGCTGCGCCCCAGCCGCTGATGATGACGCTCACGAACATCTGGTTCTGGTCAGGCCTCGGGCTGGTGCTCGTGTTCTTCCTGCTGGCGCGTGCCGTGGAACAGTCGCCGACAGGCGAAACCATCCTGCGCTTTCTCGACAAGCTCAGCGACCCGCTGTGGAAGCGGCTGGACGATTTCGTCCGGGTCGTCATCGGTGCGTTCTTCGTGGCGATTTTCGCGGTGGGCGGTGTGTACCTGACGCCTGACCTCAAGACGCCGAGCGAATGGATTTCCTGGGCGCAGCTGCTGATCGCGGCGGCCATCTTCTCGCGCAAGACCCAACCCCTTGCAGCCGCAGGCATCATCGGCCTCTGGCTGCTGGCGCTGCGCGATTACGACATCTTCCACCTGCTCGATTATCTCGCGCTGGGCGTGGGAGTGGCCGCGTACCTGGTGCTTGAAGCATCCAGCAACACCGAATGGCGCAAGCACCGCTTCGAAGCCTTGCGCTGGGGCGTCGCCATCGCGCTGATGTGGTCGAGCCTGGAGAAGTTCGCGTACCCTGACTGGTTCTATCCGCTCGTGCTGGAGAAGCCGTTCCTGACCTTCGGCATGCCGCGCGATGTGTTCATCCCGATGGCTGGCGTTGCCGAATTCACCATGGGCTTTGGCCTGCTGTGGACACCGCTCATCCGCAGGTTGTCGGCGGTCACGCTGTTCATCATCTTCAATGCCGCGGTCTATCCCTTCGGGCGCATCGACCTTGTCGGACATGCACTGATCATGGCCATCATCGTGGCCATCGCGGCGGATCACACGCGTGAGGTGACGTTCCTTCCGGCCGTCAAGAAATCGCTGGCGGGCATCCCGGCGGGTCTTGTCACGACGATCACGCTCTTTGCCGTCAGCTACTGGGGCCTGCATGTCGCGTTCTATGGCATGAACGGCGCGAGCTTGCCGCCATCTCCCGGCGTGACGACACATACACCCAGCCAGGAGCATCCGCACGGTGCCGACGGCAAGCCGAAGTGAGCGGGCCGAGCACCTCGGTGGGCAATGATGAGGCTTGGCATGCGCTTTCAGCCGACGACGCCATACGCAAACTCAACTCGCATGTGAGCGACGGCCTTGCCGAGGCGGACGCAGCCCGGCTGCTGAAACGCCATGGCCGCACCCGTGAACAGTGGGGTCGGTCTTTATGTCACGGTGCATCCAAGATGCTGAGCAGCGCGTCGACCTTGATGGTGGCGAAATTCGAAAATGTATCGGAGATGGCATACGGCAGGACGATGCGGTCCTTGAAGCGAATGGCACCGCATGTATAGACCACGTTCGGGACATAGCCTTCCCGTTCCGAGGGCTCTGGGCGCACCAAAGGTTCCCGCGAGCGTCCGATGACTTTGGTCGGATCATTCTTGTCCAGCAGGACAGCGCCGATGGAATACTTCCGCACCGCCCCGACACCGTGTGTCAGTAAAAGCCAGCCCTCATCCAGTTCGATGGGCGCGCCGCAATTGCCGATCTG
>JANMIB010000405.1:0-11717 GCA_031375605.1 Allobosea sp.
CAAATTCGGCACGGGCCACCTGCGGCAGGCTGGTGCCCACGATGTGAGGCTTGTACCAGTCGAGCAGCAACTCGGTCTCGATGGTCATCGCCTCCAGATCATAGTCCGGCACGAGATGGTCGCGGCCTTCCGCCACCGGCAGGATGGTCGGCAAGGTCTGGGCATGGATTGCGGCCAGCACATCGACCGCGGCCTCGTAACGCTCGGGCACAGGCTTGCCATCGACCAGCACCGTTTCATGGCCGAGATCCTCGATCAGCAGCAAGCCGTTGACCAGATCGTTTGCAATGATCTCGGGCGCGCTGAGATCAAGCGCCCTGAGCCCCTTGTCCATGGCCACGAAGGCGTCGATCCGTTCTGCCAGTCTGGCAATGGCACTGTAGGGCTTGCCTCCCCGCACAGCCGGCCCATCGGCCCTGGGTGGCGAGATCATCAGGATGGCGGTTTCGCCGCCAGGGCGCACCAGCCGCTCATAGGCGCGCGTGGAAGCATCCCCCAGCATGTGAACACGTTTGGCATCGCCCCAGCCAGCGTTGTCGATCAGCTTGCGCGCGCCCAGCGTGAGGCCCAACCGCTCGGCCCAGTTCGCCCCTGGAATCAGCGTGATCTGGCGGTCCTCGTCGCTGCCGGCCGCATCAAGCTCGAAGAAGATGTCGAGCCTGCTGGCTGGATCGAGGAACTCGCCGCCCCTGTCAGGCCACTCGATCAGGCCGATGGCATCCTGCAGAGCCTCGGCCAGCCCCAGCTCGACCAGCTCCTCGCCGCTGCGCAGGCGGTAGAGGTCGGCATGAACGATGCGCCCGCGCGGTGTCTCGTAATCCTGCATCAGCGTAAAGGTCGGGCTTGGCGCTTCGAGAGAGGCGTCATCGGCAAGGCGGCGGATCAGGGCCCGTGCGAACGTGCTCTTGCCCGCACCCAGATCACCTGACAGCGCGATCACATCGCCGGGCCTGACGATGCCTGCAATGTCATCCGCCAAGCGAAGCGTTTCGTTTTCGGACGTGAAGAACTGGTTCCACGCGCGTTTGAGGGCGGCATCATCCCGCATGATGCTGGTCCATCATCGTGCCATCACGCGGCCGCTTCACTCGGCGGCTTCCGGCAGCAAGGTCTGCTGTGCCGGTACACGGCATGTGACCACCGTGCCCTCGCCGGGCCGTGAATGTATCTCGACGGTTCCGCCATGCAGCGCCACGAAGGACCTCACGATGGACAGGCCAAGTCCGATGCCCCTGTGGCGCGAGCCGCTGGTATGGGTCTGGAAACGCTCGAAGACCTGCCCCTGCAACTCCTCGGGGATGCCGCGCCCCAGGTCCATGACCCTGAACACCACATCGTCGCCTGAGCGTTCCGCCTCGATCACCACGCTCTGCCCCGCTTTCGAGAAGCCGATGGCGTTGGACATCAGGTTGTAGAGAGCCTGCCTGAGCCGTTTGGCATCGCACATGATGGAGCCCAGATCGGCAGCGATTTCCTGATGCAGCTCGATGCCTGTTTCGGTGAGCCGCTCTTCCAGCCCGCGCGCCGCGCCCGCCACGAGTTCCGCCACATCGACAGGTGCCAGTTCAAGCTGCAACTCGTCATTGTCGATCGACGCAAGGTCAAGAATATCATTGATGATGGTCAGAAGCGTTCCGGACGAGCGCAGGATCAGCTGCGCGTATTCGCGCTGACGTTCGTTGAGCGGCCCTGCGATCTCCTCGCCGACCAGCTGTGCAAAGCCGATGATCGTCGTCAGTGGCGAGCGCAGCGCATACGAGACATGGTGCACGAAGTCATCACGAAGGCGGGCAGCCTTCTCCAGCGCGTCATTGCGCTCGGTCAGGGCACGCTCGACGTTCACGTTGTCGGTCACATCGGCGAAGGTCAGCAGTGTTGCGCCATCCGGCAGGGGCGCAAGTGCGCAATCAACCACCGAGCCATCCTGGCGGCTCATCCGTGCGGCGTAGTCCTCGCGGCGGTCGCGCACGCCCACAACCGCGCCGCGCAGCATGTTCCACGCGTCTTCGGAAGGCGACAGGAGGCGGCAGAGCGCCAGCACATCATCAATGTGGGGCTGGGTTTCCAGGTGGACCGGGGACAACTTCCACATGGATGCAAAGGCCGGATTGCTGAGCTGGAGGCGGCCATCGGAGCTGAACACCGCGACACCCTCACGCAGGCCATCGAGCGTTTCGCGCTGCGTGCGGGACAGCGCATTGACTTTGGATTCGAGCGAGAACCGTTCGGTGGCATCGTCGAAGAGGTGGATCACGCCGCCTTGCGGGTTTGCACTCGTGGTGACACGGATGGCGCGACCATCTGGCAGATACCACCAGTCTTCCTGTGTTTCGATCGCGTTGTAGGCCTTGAGCCGTTCGGCCTTCCAGTCCTTGTAGCCGCTGACCTCTGGCAGCCGCCGCTCCGTCCTGAGCCTGTCGAGAATCTCGGCATCGGTCGGCCTTGTGTCGAGATAGGCGGGCTCCAGCGACCAGAGCTTCTCATAGGCCAGGTTGCGGTAGGACAGGCGCTGGCGGGAATCGAACGCTGCGACGGCTGTCGAAATCCGGTCCAGCACCTTGATGTGTGCTTCCATCTGGCGGGCCAGGTCGGTCCGCACCGCCTCCAGTTCGCTGACATCTGTGGCGTGGCCTGCATAGCCATGGGTTGTCGGCCGCTCCTGAAGATCGAGGATGAGGCGCTGGCCGCCGACCACCGTGGGCGAACGGCTGGCAAATGTCTCTCCCCGAGCACGGGCCGCCGATGCACGATCACGCTCGTCACGGTCCATCAGCTCGCTGGCGGCGGCAATGACGGCGCTGGCGGACTGTCCTTCGACAGCCCTGACATAGGCGCTGTTGACCCAGAGCAGTTCTCCTGCAGACCCGCGCAACCATGCAGGATTGGGGCTGGCATCCAGCAGCGCGTGAAAGCCCTCGTTCTGTCGGCGCAGCTGATCACGCTCGCCTTGCGTCTCGATCAGACTCCGGCGCATCTGCGAAACATCGCGCAAGTGAAGAACGGCACGACCCGACACAGCGCGGCCGCGTGCCTCGACAATCTTGCCGTCTCGCGCGGTCAGGCCAAGATCAAAGGGCTCGCCCCGGCTCTTGAGGGCGTCGACTGCATCGCCGATGTGCTTCACCTGCGCCGGCACCACCCAGGCTCCGAAAGCCAGAGGCGACAGCCTGTTTCCGCCTTGCAGCAGAAAGCCGCCAATCCCGCTGATCACGGCCTTGGCGGAGGGGGCTGCCCAGCTCACCACAACCTGATCCTCGGTCGAACCGAACACCTCGGCCTGCTCGGAGCGGGCCGTGGCCGCGTTGAGTTCTGCACCAAGCATGGCTTCGCGCTTTATCCAGCGACTGCGCTCGCGGATGTGAAGGATGGCCGTGGTCGCTGCAAAGACCGCGAGCCCTGCGACGGTCGACATGCCAAAGGCGCTGATGGCATCCGGCATCAGCCACTTGATCTGATCCAGGTTGCCGACATCGGCGGCACGGGCAGATGTCACAAGCACAGGCAAGGATGCTGCCGACAGCAGCAGCGCACGCAAGCGCCGCGATCTCCTGCCAGCCACCTTGTGCTGGCTGGCGCATATCATTTTGGCGCATGTCATTTTGGCGCTCGTCATCTTGCCTGCTGTCACCCGAAATTGCTGGCTGTTCTGCCCGAGGCAGAAAGCAGAATCATTGCTGTTTGCTGTCTATGACTCGACACACTCAGATCATGTTTCCCGATCCGGATTGAACCATCTGAACGCGAAACGATGATCGACACACCGTTAGCGACATACCTTCGGCAGAACGTGATCTGCTTTTCTGCGGCAGGATCCCGGCTCTGACGGAACTGACCTTGTCATTGCCCGGCACCTGCCTGCCAACAGCACGCGGGCAGGCGAAACACCGAATCATCTACACACACTAACCAGCCTTCGATTCCGCCGGGAAGTGGTTAAAACACTGTAAAAACGACAAAGCCGCCGTCCGATTTCGGACGACGGCCTCACATATCAATATCTTGTGCGTGCAGCCAAGCACACTACCAGATATTGTCAGTAGCGATAATGATCAGGCTTGAACGGACCTGCTTCCGGAACGCCAATGTAATCGGCCTGCTCCTTGCTCATTTTGGTCAGCTTCACGCCGATCTTTTCGAGATGGAACACGGCCACCATTTCATCGAGATGCTTTGGCAAGGTGTAGACCTTGCGCTCATACTTGCCGGGGTTGGTCCAGAGTTCGATCTGGGCAAGGGTCTGGTTGGAGAACGAGGCCGACATCACGAAAGAGGGATGACCCATGGCATTGCCAAGGTTCACGAGGCGGCCTTCGGACAACAGGATGATGCGGTTGCCCTTCGGAAACTCGATCTCGTCGACCTGCGGCTTGATGTTGTTCCACTTGAAGTTCTTGAGAGCCGAAACCTGGATCTCGTTGTCAAAGTGGCCGATGTTGCAGACGATGGCCCGGTCCTTCATGCCGCGCATGTGGTCCACCGTGATGATGTCCTTGTTGCCGGTCGCGGTGACATAAATGTCGGCGCGGGGCAGGGCATCCTCGATGGTGCAGACCTCATAGCCTTCCATGGCGGCCTGCAGGGCGCAGATCGGATCGACCTCCGACACGAGCACACGCGCTCCGGCCTGGCGCAGCGAGGCGGCAGAACCCTTGCCCACATCGCCGAAGCCCGCGACGAACGCGACCTTGCCGGCCATCATCACATCGGTGCCGCGGCGGATCGCATCGACCAGTGACTCGCGGCAACCGTAAAGGTTGTCGAATTTCGACTTGGTCACGGCATCGTTGACGTTGATCGCCGGGAACAGGAGCTTGCCCTGTTCTGCCAACTTGTAGAGGCGGTGGACGCCCGTGGTGGTTTCTTCCGAAACGCCCTTGATCGCGGCGGCGACGCCAGCAAACCAGCCCTTCGGCTTGTCCTTCAGCATCTTCTTGAGCAACGCGAAGAAGATTTCCTCTTCTTCGGATTCCGGCTTTTCAAGGAAGGCGACATCGCCCTGCTCTGCCTTCAGGCCGTAATGGACAAGCATGGTTGCATCGCCGCCATCGTCGAGGATCATGTTCGGGGTGCCACCTCCATGCCAGTCGAACATCCGTGCGGTGTAGTCCCAATACTCGGTCAGGGTTTCGCCTTTGTAGGCAAACACCGGGATGCCGACTGCGGCGATGGCCGCGGCGGCATGATCCTGGGTGGAGAAAATGTTGCAGGAAACCCAGCGGATGTCGGCACCGAGCGCCTTCAGCGTCTCGATCAGCACGGCGGTCTGGATCGTCATGTGGAGCGAGCCGGCAATGCGCGCGCCCTTGAGAGGCTGCTTGGCACCATAAGCTTCGCGGATGGCCATCAGGCCCGGCATTTCGGTTTCGGCGAGATCGATTTCCTTGCGGCCGAAAGCGGCAAGCGAAATGTCCTTGACGATGTAATCTTTGAACGTGGTCATGGTGGTCCTCGAGGAGCGCGACGGAGCGGCCAGATGCCGCGGCGGAGGGCGCAGATCATGGACGTCACAATGCCAGATCCTAGCCGGTGGCCATGCCATAGCACGGGATCACGGGTGTAGCAATAAAGACATAAAGATTTCTTTATGTGTCGCCTGAAAGCGGGACGGCCTGTGGTTACTCGCCCTCGCCGAACCTGTCGGCGATCAGGGCGGAGATCGCATCGAGTGCGGCATCGGCATCCTTGCCAAGCGCTGCGATGGAAATGACCGTGCCCATGCCCGCGCCCAGGGTCAGCAAGGCCATGATCGAGCGCCCGCCGACGATTTCACCGCAGCGGCTGATCCAGACATCGGACGCGAAGCGATCAACCGTCTGCACAAGTTTGGCCGTGGCACGGGCATGCAGACCCTTGCGGTTGATGATCGTGACCTCACGGACGGTCGCGCCATCCGGAAAGACAGCCTCGGGGCAATCGGTGTCGACATCCATGCTCAAACCCGCGTCTTTCCAAGGCCATTCCTGCTTTTCATCGAGATGGTTCGACGCGTGCAGACACATGCCATGGTTTCACAGGATCTAGCGCCCTGCAAGCAAGCGGCTGGCAATGTTGATGTATTTGCGGCCTGCTTCCTGCGCGCAACCAACGGCGTCGTCGATCAGCTTGTCTTCGCGGACGCTCGCCAGCTTGATCAGCATCGGCAGGTTGATACCGGCCAGCACCTCGACCTTGCCGCCATTCATCGCGGAGATGGCCAGATTGGAGGGTGTGCCGCCAAACATGTCTGTCAGCACCACAACGCCCTGGCCAGTGTCCACGGCGTGGATGGCCTCAAGGATTTCGCTGCGCCGCCCCTCGATGTCATCATCAGGAGCAATCGCAATCGTGGCAATCTGTTTTTGGGGACCGACAACGTGTTCCAGAGCGGAACGAAACTCCGTTGCCAAATGCCCATGCGTCACGAGGACGAGGCCGATCATGTTCAACCCTGAGCGAGCACATACGGTGCCCTGGAAGCCGTGGGTATATGGGCCAACCTGACGACAAGCGCAAGATAGACACACGGCTAAATCATGCAAACCACGGCTCATCGCCGAACAGGCCCAATGCAGCCATGACCAGCATGACATCCTGTGCACCACGCGAAATCGCCACGCGCGGGACGGTCACGGTCTCGATCTCGACGACCATGTCCTCGGCTTCCGGCAGGCGGGGTGGCTCATCGGCCTGGCAATCCACGACAAGGCTGACGCAGGCTGCCGGTTCATGGATGATGGGTGTCAGGCCCAATCCCCGGCGCTCGACCAGCCCCGCTATGTCCGGCACCACCCTTGCGATCAAGCGGCCATGACAGGGGACCAAAGCCACGGCATCATCTGCGACAAGCCGCGAGAAGACATCCATGCGCCGTGCCTGCTCGATCAGGGCAAGGCAAAGCGCCGTCTTGCCGCTGCCAGCTGGCCCACGGACCAGCACCGCAGTTTCGCCCACCAGCACGCAGCTGGCATGGACCCTGACCTGACGCTTCTGCAAGGCGCTCATGTCAGCCACGTCGCGGCCGCGAGGCCGCCAGCGGCAAGGTGATGATGAATTCAGCACCCGATTTCTGCATCTCTCCCTCTGCATCGGACGCGCCCAGCTTGTTGCGGGCTTCGATCGTGCCACCGTGTGCTTCGATGATCTGACGCGAAATCGACAACCCCAGACCGGAATTCTGGCCAAACCCGTGGTCGGGACGATCCGTGTAGAAGCGCTCGAAGACCCGGTCCAGAGCATGTTCGGGGATGCCGGGTCCGTCATCTTCGACAGTCAGGATGAGCCTGTCGGCATTGCGCACAAGTGACAGCGTCACGTCATGCCCAGGCGGCGAGAACGAGCGGGCGTTGTCCAGCAGGTTGACGATGACCTGACCCAGACGGCCATCATGGCCTTGCACCAGCCAGCGGTCCTTGGCCAGTGCACGCGGCCCCATGACAAGCCTGATGGAGGCCTGATCGGGTTTTCTGATCTCGTTCTGCATGCTGACAACGGTTTCCAGCAATCTTGCCATGTCGACCGGGCTGGTTTCCCCGCGCGCCAGTTCCGCATCCAGCCTCGACGCATCCGAGATGTCCGTGATCAGACGATCAAGACGCCTGACATCGTGGTGGATGACGGCCAGAAGCCTGTCACGCGCCGCATCCGTGCGCGCCAGCGGCAAGGTTTCAACGGCGCTGCGCAGCGAGGTCAGCGGGTTCTTGAGTTCATGGGCCACATCTGCCGCGAAGCTGCCGATGGCTTCGATGCGCGCATAAAGCGCGGATGTCATGTCCCGCAGGGCGCCGGACAATTGCCCGATCTCGTCATGACGGTCGGTGAAATCGGGAATTTCCTGCCGCGACTTGACGCGCCGGCGCACCCGCTCGGCCGCTTCCGACAGACGCTTCAGCGGCTCGCCGATGCCGTGCGCCAGCAGCATCGACAGCATGGTCATGATCAGCCCAGCCACGCCAAAAACCTGGAAGATCACGACCCGCTCGGACGAGATGATCGCATCGATGTCGCCGCCCTGGGTGGAGAGCAGCAAGGCACCCCTCACCGTGCGCTGGCGCTGGATCGGAACCGCCACGGACACGATGGTGTCACCGAGGGCATTGACCCTGACAATGCTGCGCTGCTGGCCTGACAGTGCCCGCGCCACCTCTGGAATCGAGCGTCCGACAACCGTGTCGCTTTCGTCGTAACTGGAGATTTCAGCCCGTCCAAGCCTGCGCTTGAGGCTGTTCCAGGTGCGCTCGACCATTGGCAGGTCATCACGCGCCAGGGGCGGCAGTTCCCGCCGCAAGATGTCGCCCCTGGTATAGAGGGTCCCTGAATCCACGACAAGGAAACCCTCCTTGTCATAGACGCGGGCGCGGGTCCGGGTGGGTGTGACCAGACGCCTGAGCAGGGGCCCGACACGTTCCGGGTTGATCGAGAACTCCAGAATTGATTGAAGATCCTCGGTGATGCCAGAGCTTTCGCCTGCCTGCAGCTGCAGCAGCCGGTCCGGATCAATGGCGATCGTGTCTGTTTCGACCGTCGCAGACGCTGCGATCGCGCTGGCAATGATCTCGCCTTGCGTCTGCAGGCTCTGGACGCGGGCGTCGATCAGCCCCTCGCGAAACTGGTTGAGATAAAGGAGCGCCACCAGCAGCACGACAAGTCCGGCCAGGTTCAGCACCAGGATGCGCCGCGTCAGGCTCGAGGCCAAGCGAACGCCCAGGAACTGCACCACACGCGACCAGGACTTGCCAAGCCAGCGGCGCAAGGTGCGGGCATGGCCGAGGCCCGACCGGGACAGGTTTGACCTCATCTTTGCGTCAGGGCCGGACTTGTCGCCGCGCAGTGTCGTCACTCACCCATCCCCGATACTGCCGTACCTCTTGCAGACCGCTTGCAAAGAACGATGCCCGAGGCTCATCCTTCGCTGAAGCGATAGCCGACGCCATAGAGTGTTTCGATCATCTCGAAATCGTCATCGACCAGCTTGAACTTCTTGCGCAGCCGCTTGATGTGGCTGTCGATGGTGCGGTCATCGACATAGACCTCGTCATCATAGGCCGCATCCATCAGCGCATTGCGGCTCTTGACCACACCGGGTCGCTGCGCAAGCGATTGCAGGATCAGGAACTCGGTGACGGTCAGAACGACCTGCTCGCCCTTCCAGGTGCAGGTGTGGCGCTCAGGGTCCATCTTCAGGCTGCCGCGCTCCAGCGCCTTGACGTCCTCGCCGCGAGCTGCGGCTGGCAGATCCTTGGCTCCGGCGCGGCGCAGGATGGCCTTGACGCGCTCGACCAGAAGGCGCTGGGAAAAGGGCTTCCTGATGAAATCGTCAGCACCCATCTTGAGCCCGAACAATTCATCGATCTCGTCATCCTTAGATGTCAGGAAGATCACGGGCATGTCTGATTTCTGGCGCAGGCGGCGCAAAAGCTCCATGCCGTCCATGCGGGGCATCTTGATGTCGAAGATGGCAAGATCTGGTGGATTCTGCTTCAAACCTTCGAGCGCGGAGGCACCATCCGTGTAGGTGCTGATCTTGTATCCCTCGGCTTCGAGGGCAATCGACACGGAGGTCAGGATATTGCGGTCGTCGTCGACCAGGGCGATGGTTGGCATCAATCATGTCCCGTTTCCGTCGCCGGGGAATTGTGGCGACGCATCTGGTTTGACGCCGACGGCGGCGAAACCATGGCCACAATCTAGCGATCCGGCGGCCAAAGCGCTATGCTTCATATGAAATTTGCCTCAATTGGCAAAAAACAGTTCCCAGAGGCACTCAATTTGAGCACCGTTCACACCATCAGGACCACCGATGACGATGCCCGCGCGCTGGCACAGGGCCTGGTGCGGGCCAGCCCGTTTGCCAGCCTTGCCACCCTCTCGCAGGATAGCTTTCCCCTGGCGACACTGAGCAGCATCGCAACCGACATGGATGGATCGCCGCTCATCCTCGTGTCGCGCCTGTCGGGCCATACCACCAATCTCCTGGCCGACCCGCGCTGCAGTCTGCTGTTCCAGCGCACCGGCAAGGGTGATCCGCTCGCCCATCCCCGCATCAGCGTCAAAGGCCTTGCCGGGATCGTGGAGCGCGCTTCGGTTGACGGACACGCCTTCCGGCGGCGTTTCCTGGCCCGCCAGCCCAAGTCAGAGCTTTACATCGATTTTCCCGATTTCCTCTTTCTGCACATCAAGATACTGTCCGCCAGCCTGAACGGTGGCTTTGGCAAGGCCTTCGAGCTTGAGCCGCCTGACCTGCTGACGGAAACGGCCAACGCCGACACGCTGCGCGAGGGCGAAGCAGAGATCATCGCCCACATGAACGATGACCATGCCGATGCCGTGCAGCTTTTCGCCACCCGGCTTGCCAGGCGCGAGCCGGGAGCCTGGCGGATCGTGAGTGTTGATCCGGGCGGTTTCGAGATTGCCGCGGGCGCAGAGCTTTCGCGGATCGCCTTCGCCGAGCACGCCTCAACACCCGATGCCGTCCGCATGCAGATGGTGCGGCTGGCGAACGAAGCGCGGGCCCGTTGAGCGGCGCGCGCCGTTGTTCACCACAAATCTGCAATTTACGCTGGTCGGTCCCGTGATTTGTCTGTTCGGAGACTGCCCGCCCTTGAGCACGGCGCAGCTCGGGTCTATCTGCTAAGACCAGCAGGCGCGCCATCACACACGAACGCGCCACTCGGGAGGATGACCCCTTGGACAATATCGGCATGTTCAACGCAGCCCACGGCGCGGATGCGTTCGGGTTTCGCAATCTGAAGCGCGTCTACTGGAACCTCGAAGCGCCCAGACTTACCGAGGAATCGCTGAAGCGTGGCGAAACCCGGCTTGCGGCAGGCGGCGCGCTGGTGGCCGACACGGGCCAGCACACAGGTCGCTCTCCCAAGGACAAGTTCACCGTGCGTGATGCTGCCACCGAGAGCACGGTGTGGTGGGACAACAATGGCTCCATCGAGCCGGGCCATTTCGAGACGCTGCTGGCGGATTTCCTTGACCATGCCGAAGGCAAGGAGCTGTTCGCGCAGGATCTTTATGGCGGCGCGGACCATGCCCACCGCATCAAGACCCGCGTCTTCACCGAATATGCCTGGCATTCGCTGTTCATCCGCAACCTTCTGATCCGGCCCGACACCGTCGAACTGGCCGGCTACCTGCCGCAGATGACCATCATCGACCTGCCCTCCTTCAAGGCAGACCCGAAACGCCATGGCTGCCGCTCCGAAACCATCATCGCGGTGAACTTTGCCCGCAAGATCGTCCTGATCGGCGGCACGTCCTATGCCGGCGAGATGAAAAAATCGGTTTTCACCTATCTCAACTATGCCTTGCCCGCAGCGCAGGTCATGCCGATGCACTGCTCGGCCAATGTGGGTGCCAAGGGCGATGTCGCGGTGTTCTTCGGGCTGTCAGGAACCGGCAAGACCACGCTGTCCAATGATCCGAACCGCACCCTGCTCGGTGATGACGAGCATGGCTGGTCCACCGAAGGCGTGTTCAACTTCGAGGGCGGCTGCTACGCCAAGACCATCCGGCTGTCGCGTGAGGCAGAACCAGAGATCTACGCCACGACCGAGCGCTTCGGCACCGTGCTGGAGAACGTTACGCTCGACCCCCTGACCCGCAAGCCAGACTTCGACGACGCCTCGAAAACCGAGAACACGCGCTGCGCCTATCCGCTGGAATTCATCGCCAATGCCAGCAGCACAGGCCGGGCCGGACACCCGAAGAACATCGTGATGCTGACCTGCGAT
>JANMIB010000451.1:0-10693 GCA_031375605.1 Allobosea sp.
GCCGCCAAGCGAGGCCACGCCCTCCTGGATGCGCGCACCGCCAGAATCGATCAGCCCGACGATGGGCGCGCGCATCTTCAGCGCCATGTCCTGGATTTTCATGATCTTCTGGGCATGCGCCTCTGACAGCGAGCCGCCGAACACCGTGAAATCCTTGGCATAGACGAACACCGTGCGGCCATTCACCGTGCCCCAGCCGGTGACGACGCCATCGCCAGGCACCTTGTTCTTTTCCATGCCGAAATCAGTGCAGCGATGCTGCACGAACATGTCGAACTCCTCGAAGCTGCCGCTGTCCATCAGCAGCTCGATCCGCTCGCGCGCGGTCAGCTTGCCCTTTTTGTGCTGCGCCGCGATGCGCGCATCCCCGCCACCCTTGCGTGCCGTTTCGCGCCGCGCCTCAAGCTGGTCAAGCATGTCTTTCATGGGGTGGGCCTCCGGCAATGCAGCGCTCTGTTGCGAGCAGTGTTAGCGCCGATAATCGCGCCACGCCATACGCCGAAGGGCGAGGGGACGTTTGCGCGGATGCGCATGTAGCGCCGTCATTGCGAGCGCAGCGAAGCAATCCGGAATTTGGTGCGCCGCGAGGCTTGCCGCAGCGCCGATGCCGTGGTGCAGGGTCACTATCGGGGTGTATGCCCCTTTGTCGGTGGCGGGGTCGCAGGCCTGGTTTTAGCCGTCAACACCATTGGTGCTGCGCACCTCACGCCTCGAGCCGCTTTCTGTTCATTGTCAAGGTCACGACGACGCCGTCTTTGGCCCAGTCGCAGGCGATGGTGCCGTTGAGCTGGGCCGACATCGCGCGGTTGATCAGTTTGCTGCCGAAACCGCCGGGGCCTGTGGGCAGGGCGACCGGAGGGCCGCCCCTCTCTGTCCACACCACGATGACGTCGTCTTCTTCGTGGCCGCTTGAAGAGACGTCCAGCGTCCCTGTCTCTGACGAAAGCGCGCCATACTTCAGCGAGTTGGTCGCAAGCTCGTGGATGATCAGGGCAAGCGTCGTGGCTGATGCTTCGCCGACGCCCATGCGCGGGACAGACACGCGGATGCGGCCGCTGAAGGCACCCAGATCGTCGTAAGGGGCGAGGAGGACGGACAGCAGATCCCCGAGCAGGGCGTCGGTCACGGCGTGGCCAGGGAGCGGACGGACCAGGTCATGCGCGCGGCCAAGCGCCGTGAGCCGGTTCGTCAGCTGCTTCGCCATGTCTTCAGTCGAAGCTGCCGAGCGCGAGGTGATCGAGGTGAGCCCTGACGCAATGGCGAGGAGGTTCTTGACGCGGTGGCTCATCTCGCCAGCCAGCAGTTCGTTACCCTCTTCGGCTTGCTTGCGCCCGGTGACATCCAGGAAGATCCCGAACAGGATGCGGTCGACCATGCCTTCGTCATCGCCCTGGCCACGGGCGGACACCCAGCGGACCTCATCGCCGATCAGGATGCGGAAATCGATCTCGTATTGTCCGACAAGCGCCCGGCTGGCAGCGAAGGCAGCGCGCACACGGTCCCGGTCGGCCGGGTGGATGTGTGACGACAGGTCCTCGAACGTCACGTCGGTGTTTCCCGGCATGCCCCACATATCGTAGGCGCGCTGATCGAGACGTAGCTTGTCGGTATCGACATTCCAGGCCCACAAGGCAACGCCTGCGCCTTCGATGGCGGAGCGCAAGTGTTTGTCGCTCCAGCTGTGCAAATCAAGCTTATCAGAAGCCATTGAGCGTCATCGTCTTTTTCGTCATTGTCTGTGCATCTTTTCGGTTGTGGTTCTCATGGCACGCGTGGTCTTCAGAGGTCGTCACATGCCGTGTGATACATCATGGGCGCGCTGGTTGCACCATGCACATGAGGGCGGGTGGACTTCACCGGCTTGCATGCCCAACGTGATGCCTTCAACCATGCAGGCCTCGTTTTCTTCCGCACAAGTTAATGGGTTGGGCAACCGTCCAATCATCAAGATCGGGTTTCTGGCACCAGTTCGATCCGCTCCACAAACGCCGCATCCACTGCTTTCCGTGTGAACGGCATCGGCACATACCCGCCCGTCGCCCAGATCGGCGCAAGATCATCGTAGTGCTTGCTGCGCGGATCACCAGATTGCCCAGGCGCATTGATGCAGAGCGAGCGGTCGGGGTCAGCCAGATCCACCACCATGCGGAAGGACGCGCCCGCTATGACGCGGAAATCGCTGAGCCGGTAGCCCGTGTGCATCGGCGAGGATGACGAGCCGCCCATCGGCCATGGCCCGATGTCCCGAAGACCCGCCGCAGTCGCGCCAGCAATCTCAGCCAGTGGATGCTCGAACTGGCCGTGGTGCAGCTTGCCCCAGGCCCACGTGGTGGGGTCTTTGCTGAGGCGGTTCGACAGGTCGGTGATGGCAGCTGCGAGCGTGGTGGCAAGCAACTTGTCGCGGCGCGCAGGAGCGTTGTCGCCAAGTCGCGCATCTGGCGCCTCTAGCAGCGACAGCGCGGTTTCCTGATCCACCGGCACCATCACGGCGCGCAAGCTCGCATCTTTCACCACAAGGCCAACCAATCCTGGCTTGAGGTGTTTCATCCACCAGATTTCAAACAGCGCAGCCGCGGCGCTGTCCTTGGCGAGCGCGCCGTTCCAGCCCTTGAATAGCGCCAGAGCCACAGCAATCGCAGATGTCGGCGGCAGCCCCAGCGCCAGCTTCGCCATGCGGCGCGCGGGCAGCGACACCACGTCTGTCTGCAGCGCCGCCGCGTCCCTCACGCCGTGGGATATGGCCGCGCCCAGCACCTCCTCGATGCGGTTCAGCCGCGCATATTCCACCCATTCAAAGCCGAGCGGCTTTTGGGCGTGGTCCCAGTCTGGCGGCAGGTTCATCGCGTTGGCCGTGGCCAGCCAGCCGCAGGCCGGGTTGATGGTCAGCGGCATCTCACTTGCGTCCAGGAAACCGGCCCAGCGGTGTTTGCCATTGGCGGGAACCGGCAGCAGCCCATCAAACCCCGCCCGCAGCGGTGCCAGGCCACCCGGTCGCCACGCGATGTTGCCTGCGGTGTCGGCAAAGACGTGGTTGGTGGATGGCGTCTTGTTGCGATGGAGCGAGGAAGCATAGCCGTTCACAGATGTCTCGCGCATCCCTGTCAGCGAGCCAAGATACGGGCCGGTGCCAGGCTCCTGTGCCACCGAGCGGATGGCGAAAGCGTGGGTCGCCGTCTCATGGAAGATCGGGCCATGGGGCGAAAAGCGCAGGCGCATGGGCTGGTCGGGATGGCCCTTCACCTTCACCGTTTCCGTGATGGTGCGGATGCGCCGCCGCCTGCGAGCTTCGATGAACACATCAGGGTCATCGGGGGCTTTTTGCAGGATGAACACGTCCTCCTGGTCGATGTAGAAAATCGTGCCGGAGAAGGCGAGCTGGCCATTGTGGCCAAAGGAAATGCCCGGCGTGCAGGCTTCGCCGGCGCCAATCACGTCCAGCCCCGGTGCGGTGAGGTGCGCGATGTAGCGCAGCGAGGGCAGGGCGTGAGCGCGGTGCGGATCAGACGCCAGAATCGGCGCGCCCGTGCCGCTGAGTCTGGCACTCACCGCCCAGTTGTTCGAGCCGGTGAATTCGGCGTCGCGCAGCACGTCGCCAAGGTCCGTCACCTTGCGCCATCTGGCAGCGTCTGCAAGCGGCACGGCCAGCCGCTCGGGCGTGAAGCGCACATCGGTGGCGGCAAGTTTAAGCAGATCGAGCGCTGCCAGCGGCACGTTAGCCGGGTCAAGCCCATCAGGGACTTGCGGCGTCACGGGTGGGTGCAGCGAGCGTCGTATCAGATCGGTTTCGAGATCAGCCCCGGCCAGCACGATGGCACGCAGGATCTCGCTGGTCGCGTTGCGGCTGAGCGAATGGGTGCGGATGCGCACCACGTCCGCCGCTTTCCAGCGAGCGGGTTTGGTGCCCATCACGCCAAACTCAGGCGGCAGCCTTTCCGGCTCGCGCCTGCACAGCGTGACATAGGCATTGATGCCAGCCACGAACGCCTCGCAAATCGCCTTGTCATCGTGCGCATAGCTGCCCCATTCGCGTGCCATGCTGCCCTGATAGAGCATCAGGCGGCTGGCGCGGTCCTGCTCGATGTAGCCCGGCCCAAAATCGGCAGCGAGCAGCCCAAGCCCACGCTTGCGCCACAGGTCCATTTGCCAGAGCCGGTCGCGCGCCGCGTTCCAGCCTTGCACGACGAAGGCATCGAGGAAGGTGCTGGCGCGGATATGCGGGATGCCGTGCGCATCGATGAGGATCTCGGCGGGTGCGGACAGGGCAGACAATGTGATGGACATGAACGGAGTGAAGCCGGTTTAAGGCCAATGCGCAACGGTCCAAAACGGCTGATCTGATGAGGATGCCCGTCAATCTTGCTTGAGCATCATGCGTTTTGCGCCGCAATGCGCCGTGTGACCTGTTCGAGTTCCGCCTTGTCGAGCGGGAAATTCCAGATCAGCGCAATGGCACCCAGCTTCAGCACAACCGGGAGCGCGGCATAAAGCAGGCCAAGCGTGAACAGCCCTCTTTCGGTGCGGATGGCATTGCCCGGATCGTAACCTGTGGCGGCCAGGATCGGAAAGGCAATGCCCACCGCTCCCGCAAAGGCGAGTTTGGTGGCGAGAGCCCAGAGGCCGAGATAAAGCCCTGCGCGCTCCTGGCCGGATGCCACCGTATCGACATCGATCACGTCGCCCTGCACGGCAGCGGGCAACACCACGTCTGCACCCAGCGCCAGCCCTGTCACGATGCAGACGGCTGCGAACAGGCCGATCTGCCCTGGTCCCAGAAACGGCGCAACCGCGAAAGCCGCGCTGGCCAGCAGCAGCCCGAGCGCCCAGGCGCGGTGCTTGGAGGTGCGCCGCGCCAGCCAGAGCCAGAACGGCACGCCAGCCACCCCGCACAGGAAGTACAGCACCAGAAGCGGCCCTGCGCTGTCCTTCGCGCCAAGGCGGTCAGCCACGAAAAACAGGAACAGCGTGGCCGGAAGGCCATTGGCCAGCGAATTGACGAAGAAGGCCGCCAGCAGCCGTCTGAACGGGCGGTTGGCAGCAAGGTGCCGGAAGCCCTCGCGCAGACCCGTGCTTGCCGTGACGCGCTCGACCGGCTCGGGTGCCATGAACACGGCGATGACCGCGCCAACGGGAAGAAGGATGGCGATGAAGATCGCAAGCGCTGCCAGCCCGTCACGGCTGGTTCCGCCCTGGATCTGCACGATGGCGGGCAGCAACAGAGCGATCAGAGTGCCGATGACCGTGAAACTCTCGCGGAAGGCGGCGACGCGGGTACGCCCTTCATAGCTGCGGGACAACTCTGTGCCCCAGGCCTGATAGGGAACGGAAATCGCCGTCCATGCCAAAGACAGCACGGTTGCCCAGGCGAACAGATACAGTGCGCCGGCACCATCTGAAGGCCGCATCACGAACCACGCGGAGAGCGCGACGAAGGGCGCGGAGGCGATCACCCAGGTGCGCCTGCGGCCAAAAGCAGGCCGCGTCCAGTCCGCCAGCGCCCCGGCGAGCGGGTCGGTGACGGCATCCAGAATCCGCACCAGCAGCAGCACGAAGCCGACCGTGGCGATGGGGATGCCGACCTCCTTGGTGTAGAATTCCGGCACCATCACGTAAAACGGCAGGCTCAGCGCCGCCACGGGCAGGGCGGGCAGGGCATAGCCAAGAAGCTGGCGGATGGTGGGTTCGGCTCTGGCTGTCATCAGGCGCGCTTGAACACCATCTGCCGCACATCGATGTTGCCAGACCGGAAGCCGGCCTCGCAATAGGCGAGATAATATTCCCACATGCGGCGGAAACGTTCGTCAAAGCCAAGCGGTGTAAGATCTGGCCAGGCAAGCCGGAAACGGACGCGCCAGTCTGACAATGTCTGGGCATAGTCGAGGCCGAACTCGCGCTCGCCCACCATCGGCACACCGAACTTCGCGCCGAGGTTCTTCATGTGGGTCGGTGTCGGCAGCATGCCGCCGGGGAAGATATAGGCGCGGATGAAATCCATCTCGTTCTTGTAGAACTGGAAACTCTCATCCTTGATGGTGATGACCTGCAGCCCTGCCGTGCCGCCATCGCGCAGGCGGTCGCGAATCTGCTGAAAGTAGATGGGCCAGTATTGCTCGCCCACCGCCTCGAACATCTCGATGGAGGCGATGCGGTCATAGGTACCCTTCTCATCGCGATAATCGAGCATCTTGATCTCGACCTTGTCGTTGAGACCGGCCTTGGCGATCCGCTCCTGCGCAAAGTCGAACTGTTCCTTCGAGATCGTCAGGCCGGTGACCTTGCAGCCGATCTCGCGGGCGGCAAATTCGGCGAAACCGCCCCAGCCGCAGCCGATTTCCAGCACACGGTCGCCGGGCTGGATGCCGGTCTGTTCAGCGAGCGCGCGATACTTGCGGGTCTGGGCTGACGACAGATCGTTGTCGCCGGGCGCATAGATGCCGGATGAATAGGTCATCGTCTGGTCAAGCCATGACGAATAGAAGGTGTTGCCAAGGTCATAATGGGCATGAATGTTCTTGCGCGATCCGGCCCGCGTGTTGCGATTGAGGAAGTGGCGCAGGATCTGCCACAGACGCGCCATCGGCTTGCCGGCCAGCATCGTTTCGATGGCGCTGTAGTTGGTGGCGAACAATTCGAGAAAGCGGGCGAGGTTGGGGGTCTCCCATTCGCCGCGCAGGTAGGCTTCGGCAAAGCCGATGTCACCACCCAGCGCAAGACGTCGTGCAAAGGCAAAATCCTTGACCTGGAACACCGCATCGGGGCCTGGCCTGGCACCTTTGAACATGTAGCTGGTGCCATCCGGCAGGTGCACGGTGAGGCAGCCGCGTTCGATGCGGGTGCCATAAGCCAGCGCACTCCTGATCACCGTGGGCAATGACGCGGCGATCTGTGCCAGGTTTTCTGCCGTGACCAGCTGGGGAGAGGCGTGTTCAGCTGGAGATCTGGTCACTGGAGCGGTCATGTCGTCCTCATCATTCTGGTCGGTCTTCAAGCGCGCTGGCCGGATGGCCAGAGTCAGCTCATGCACCTTGGCCGGATGGCCAAAGTCAGCTCAGAAATGCCAGCTCACGTCGTGTGCTGGCTTGGGATCTTGATAGGAAACAGGCTCGGGAGGTTTCGGGCGGGTGTAGAACCTAACGCCCTTGAACCAGAGCTTTGCCGCTTCCCAGTGGATGCCCGCCACGACCTTCATGGTCATGAAGGGCAAGGCGATGCAGGCTTTCAGCACAGAAGGCGATGTCAGTTTCTGCATCTTGCCCGCAAAGACGGCTGCGAGGATCGGCCCTTCGGCATCTGTTTCGAGAATGCGGACTGACACCTTGTCGCCGGGGGGGACCACACGGAAGCGATAGCGCATCGGCTGGTCCATGAAAGGCGACACGTAAAACAGCTTGTTGCGCTCTTGCCGGATGCCCGCCTCTGTCATCTGGCCGTTCTCGACGGGGCAGACATAGGTGTGCATCTCGCCAAAGGTGTTGCGCACCTCGTAGATCAACGCGATGGGCAGCTCATGCTTGTCGTAGACAAAATATAATGAGATTGGATTGAACACGAAGCCCAGCATGCGCGGATAGCACAGCAAAAGCACACGCCCGCCAGTTGCATCGAGGCCTGTGGGCTTCAGCAAGGTGTCGATATGTGAGCGCAGGTGGCCTGGGGGCGCACTGCGGTCCTGCACGCCGTGGTCGCTCTCGCGGAAAGTCAGCAGATTGGCGCGATTGACTGAAAACACGGATGACTTTTGATCGGCCCTGTCAAGGTTACCGATGTCGATCAGCAGGCAGAACACCTTGTAGGTGAAGCGGTGCTGCTTCGGTTTCATGCGCGCGTGCATGATGTCCCCTGGCACAAGCCATGCCGCGCCA
This sequence comes from Allobosea sp., assembly GCA_031375605.1. Classification (GTDB taxonomy): domain Bacteria; phylum Pseudomonadota; class Alphaproteobacteria; order Rhizobiales; family Beijerinckiaceae; genus Allobosea. The sequence continues at coordinate 7,860 of JANMIB010000451.1, forward strand.
TCGGGTGGCGCGAACAGGGGCCTCCCATCGGCGTGCTGCTGGTGTGGTCGGGTCTGGCGCATGGTTGTTTACTCTGCCGCCGCTGCAAGTTGGCGCTCTGCGACGCGCCATGGAATGACGGCACCAAGTGTTTCGGCCACATTCAGGCCGGAACGAAGGCCATCCTCATGAAAACCGTAGCCTGTCCAGGCACCGCAGAACCATGTGTGGTTGGTGCCCTGAATATCCGGCACGCGAGCCTGCGCTGCTGTCACGCCCGTGCGGTATTGCGGATGCGCATAGGAGTAGCGCCCGAACGTGAGATCCGCACGTGGCGGGGTTTCGGGGTTCAGTGTCACGAACAGCGGCTTGGCGCGGTCGATATTCTGCAGCGCGTTCATCCAGTAGGTGAGGGTGATCTCTGATCCACTGGTGCCTTGCAGCACGTTCCATGCAGCCCATGCAGCTTTCCGGCGCGGCATCAGATTGGTGTCGCGGTGCAGCCAGACATCATTTCCGCGGAAAGGAACGGCTCCCAGAATGGCACGTTCCTCCGGGCTGGCGTCGGACAGCATCGCAAGCGCCTGATCGGAATGGGCTGAAATGATCACCTGATCATAGCGCTCGCTGTGGCCTGTCGTATCGGTGATCGTGACGCCCAGATCATGCCGCTGGATGGAGGCCACACCGGTGCCAACACGGATGCGATCCGCAAAAGGGGCTGTCAGCTTGCTGACATAGGCGCGGCTTCCGCCAGTCACGGTGCGCCAGACCGGCCTGTTCCAGTGCAAGAGTCGGTGATTGTCGAAGAAAGCAATGAAGCTGTCTGCCGGAAACTCCACCAGCGATTGTGGCGGCATCGACCAGATCGCGGCCCCCATGGGCACCAGATATTCATCGCGGAAGCGCTTCGAGTAGCCGCCGCGATCCAGATAGGTGCCGATGCTCTCGCTGGTCAGGCGGCCTGCTGCCCGGTCATCCAGCGCGGATTTGTTGAAACGGAACATTTCGCGGATCATGTTCAGATGCGCGAATGAAACGATGTTGCGCCTCCTCGCGAACAGCCCGTCAAGAATTCCGCTGGTGCGGCCAGCCCATTCCATGCTGCCGTTGTTCGATGAGACGGCAAAGCCCATGTCCGACGCCTCGGTTGCCACGTCAAGATGGGCGAACAGCGCAACGAGATTGGGGTAGTTCAGCTCGTTGAACACGATGAAACCCGTGTCGACGGGGATGGTCACACCATCATAGTCGACATCCATGGTCGCGGAATGTCCGCCGATCCGGCTGTCCTTCTCATACACGGTGATGTCATGGTCAGATCCTGTCGAAAGGGCCCAGGCGGCCGCATTTCCGGCAATGCCAGTGCCGATAACCGCAATGCGCATGGTGGGGGCAGTCCCTTCGGTGAAGATCGTCAACGTCTGATCTGATGGGGATACGCGGCAAAAGCGCGTTCGGTTTCAAGCTGGTTCTTCTGACGAGACGAGCTTGAGCGATTTGAAGGCGGCGAGCGCCCGGTCCCGTGCCATTTCGTGCTGCACAACAGGCTTCGGGTAGGTCTGGCCGAGTGCCACGCCTGCTGCTTTCAGGATCATCGGCGGCGCTGTCCACGGCTTGTTGATCAGACTGTTTGGCAGCCGGGAAAGTTCGGGAACCCAGGTTCGGACATAGGCGCCGTCAGGGTCGAACTTCTCGCCCTGGATGATCGGGTTGAAGATGCGGAAATAGGGCGCTGCATCTGCGCCTGTCCCCGCCACCCACTGCCAGCTGGCCGAATTGCTGGCGGGATCGGCATCGACCAGCGTGTCCCAGAACCAGGCCTCGCCCGCCCGCCAGTCCGTCAGCAGATGCTTGACCAGAAACGATCCGACAATCATCCGCACGCGGTTGTGCATCCAACCGGTTGCATAAAGCTGCCGCATGCCTGCATCGACGATGGGATACCCCGTCATGCCACGCTGCCAGGCCTTGAGCGACGCCCCATCGTCTCGCCATGGAAAAGCGTCAAACCGGGGTGTGTAGTTGGTGCTGGACAGGGCCGGGTTGTGATGCAGCAGATGATAGGAGAATTCGCGCCAGCCCAGTTCTTTCAAGAACGTGTCGAGATCATCAGCGCCAGCACTGCTGCGCCCGCTGGCATGGGCATGACTTGCGGCATGCCAGCATTGCCGCACGCTGATCTCGCCAAAGCGCAGATGCGGTGACAGTTTCGAGGTTGACGGCAGATCAGGCCTGTTCCGCCCCTCCGCATAGCCTGTCATCCCTGTCGTGACAAAGTGTTCGAGCCGCGCAAGGGCACCATTTTCGCCGCGCGTCCACTCTGCCCGCATGCCGCCAGCCCAGTCAGGGGAGGTCGGCTCCAGCGCCATATCCTCGATGTTATGTGGCTTGATATTGAAATCCGCCGGAAGCTCCGCAGCCTTGATCGATGTCGGGGCAGGAAGAGGCATGGCCGGCGCACCCTTGGCCAGCGCCGCGCGCCAGTAGGGCGTGAACACCTTCATCGGTCCGCCAACCTTGCTTGTGACGGTCCATGGTTCGTTCAGCAGATGCCCGTTGTAGCTCATCGCGCTGACACCTGCCTGGCGCAGAGCAGCTTTCACGCCGGCATCAATGGCTGTTTGAGTGCCACCGTAGCGCCGGTTCCAGACAACCTCTGATGCTTGAAGCTGTTGTGACAGGTCGAGAATCAGCTGGCTCTGATCGCCCGCGAACACATGAAGCCGCCCGCCGATGGCGCGCAGGGACGCATCCAACGCTTTCAGCGAGCCCGCCAGCCACCAGCGCGCCGCACCTCCGAGTGGCCTCGTGCCGCTTGCGCCCTCATCCATCACATAAGCGCACAGCACGGG
>JANMIB010000456.1:0-19115 GCA_031375605.1 Allobosea sp.
GCCACTTTTTCGCAGCATGCTCTAAACCCCGGATGACATACAAAAAGACCAGAGACTTCGGGCGGAACGCATGTTCAACAAAATCCTGATCGCCAACCGTGGCGAAATCGCATGCCGCGTCATCAAGACGGCACGCCGGATGAGCATCAGGACGGTCGCTGTCTATTCAGATGCTGACCGCGATGCGCTGCATGTCGAGATGGCGGACGAAGCGGTCCACATCGGCCCTGCACCGGCGGCTTCGAGCTATCTTGTCATCGACAGGATCATCGAGGCCTGCAAGCAGACGGGCGCGGAAGCGGTGCATCCCGGCTATGGATTTCTGTCTGAACGCGAGGCCTTCGCGGTTGCGCTGCGGGATGCGGGCATCGTGTTCATCGGTCCCAATCCGCATGCCATGGCGGCCATGGGCGACAAGATCGAGAGCAAGAAGGCTGCGGCTGCGGCGGGCGTATCCACCGTGCCGGGTTATCTTGGCGTGATCGAGGACGTGGCCCACGCCACCCGGATTGCCGACGAGATCGGTTATCCGGTGATGCTGAAAGCCTCCGCGGGCGGTGGCGGCAAGGGCATGCGGATCGCCTGGAGCGCATCGGAGGTGAAGGAAGGTTTCGAGCGCTCGAAATCCGAGGCGAAATCATCGTTCGGTGATGACCGGATGTTTGTCGAGAAGTTCATCGTCAACCCGCGCCATATCGAAATCCAGGTGCTCGGCGACAAGCATGGCAACATCATCCATCTGGGTGAGCGGGAGTGTTCAGTCCAGCGCCGCAACCAGAAGGTGATTGAGGAAGCGCCATCGCCGCTGCTCGATGAGGCCACAAGGCGCAAGATGGGCGAGCAGGCCGTCGCGCTGGCGAAGGCGGTGAATTACGACTCGGCGGGAACCGTCGAATTCGTGGCTGGGCAGGATCGCTCGTTCTTCTTCCTCGAGATGAACACGCGGCTGCAGGTCGAGCACCCCGTCACCGAGATGATCACGGGTGTCGATCTGGTCGAAGAAATGATCCGCGTCGCGCATGGCGAACGGCTCAGGCTTGCGCAAGGCGACGTGAAGCTGAATGGCTGGGCGGTGGAAAGCCGGATCTATGCCGAAGACCCGACCCGCAATTTTCTGCCATCCACCGGGCGGCTTGTGACCTACCGTCCGCCCGCCGAAGGGCAAGATGGCGCTGCCATCGTCCGCAATGATACCGGCGTGTTTGAAGGCGGCGAAATCTCGATCCACTATGACCCGATGATCGCCAAGCTGGTGACCTGGGCACCCACGCGCCTTGACGCCATCGATGCGCAGGGGCGCGCGCTTGATGCCTTCGCCATCGACGGCATCCGCCACAACATCCCGTTTCTGGCCACCATGATGGGGCAGGGGCGCTGGCGCTCCGGCGAGATCTCCACCGGATATATCACAGAGGAGTTTCCGGATGGGTTTGTGCTGGCCCCGCCTGTTGGCGAAGCGGCCCGGCACATGGCGGCGGTCGCTTTTGCCATCGATCACGTCCAAAACCTGCGCAAGCGCGCGATTTCCGATCAGATGGAAGGCTGGCGCACCGTCTCGTTTGAAGAAAACCGCGTCGTCATGGTGGGCGAGGCGCGCTTCGAGGCCCATGTCGGCGGAGCACTGGATCTAATCAGCGTGACATTTGCAGGCGAAACGGCTCTGCATATCATCTCCGAGTGGCGGCCAGGGCAGCCAGTCTGGCGTGGTTCGGTCGGGGCGAGCATCATCGCCATGCAGGTGCGCACCATCGCGAATGGCGTGACGCTGGCCCATGCAGGGGCGCAGGCGGCGCTCAAGGTTCATACCCACCGCGAGGCGGAACTCAGCGCGATGATGCCCGCCAAGATCGCTGCCGACACCGGCAAGTTGCTGCTTTGTCCGATGCCTGGCCTTGTGAAGGCCATCGCAGTCATCATCGGGCAAGAGGTCAAGGCCGGCGAAATGCTGTGCATCGTCGAGGCCATGAAGATGGAAAATGTGCTGCGGGCGGAGAAGGACGCTGTCGTCAGCAAGCTCAACGCTAAGGAGGGCGACAGCCTTGCCGTTGATGCCGTGATCATGGAATTTGCGTAGCAGGTTGCTGGAAAAATCCCGAACCATGCCAATTCGTGAAAGGCTTCCAAAATCCGAATCGCTCAGCGACGGCAAGCGAGACTGTTTCTGGAATTGCCGCATCTTTCAGTGCGCATTTCCGGAGCCATGCAGCGTCAGCGGAATGGAATCCAGAATCCAGACATCGTGTTGCGCGAAGCGCGCCTGATGCGTTCGCTGCGCTCACAGCACAATATCTGGGTTCCGGGTTCCGATCCGCTGGCGCTTCTCGGCCCCGGAAATGCGCGGGAGGACGTTCCATAATTGCTGACGGAGTTCCCCGATGCCGCTTTACTTCGCCTATGGTGCCAACATGGACATTGCGGCCATGGCAACGCGCTGTCCGGGCGCAAAGCCGCTCGGCCTTGCCCGGTTGCCAAGGCATCGTTTCATCATCACGGCGGATGGTTACGCGTCCGTCGTGCGTGATCCGCGCACCGAGGTTCACGGCGTCCTGTGGGAGCTTGCCCTTTCGCATGTGCGCGTGCTCGACAAATTCGAGGAGGTCGACCGGGGCCTGTATGCCAAGATCATGCAGCCGGTGATCACCGAGGGTGGGTCACGCCGCGCGCTGGTCTATGTGGGCGCGTCATCAAGCATTGGCGTGCCGCGAACCGGTTATCTGGAAAGCGTCATCGCCAGCGCCGAAAGCTGGATTCTGCCAAGGGCTTACGTGCAGCAGATGAAGCGGTTTCTGCGCTCCGGGCCAGGCTTGAATGTTGCCGCGATGCCATTGGCAGGGCCTGATCCGAAGGTGCAGCCCCGCGCCGCTGCACCAAGTTCGACGGTGGGTGCAGCACCGCGCGCATCGGACGCTTGGGGCTGGAAGCCGTAAATCAACCTTTGGCGTAAAGCGTGACCAACCTGACCACGGCGACGATGGCGAAAGCCACGATGACCATGGCGAGGAACCTGTGCCGTGTGGTCCTGTCCGGAAAATATGGTGCCAGTTTGCGCGAGATGAGCTTGCGGAACAGCCACAATGTGACCGCCGTGCCGGTGAGAAACCAGGTCAATGGATCACGCCTTGTCTGCCTTTGGGGAGGCTGGCTCAACCGGCGCACCGGCCTTTTTCCAGGCGCCAAAACCACCGGCGATATGCGCGACCGGCTTCAGGCCCATGTCCTGCGCGGTTTTTGCGGCCAGTGCTGAACGCCAGCCTCCGGCGCAGAAGAACACGAACTGCTTGTCCTCCTGAAAGACGGGCTTGGCATAAGGGCTTTCAGGATCGATCCAGAACTCCAGCATGCCGCGCGGGCAATGGAACGCGCCCGGCAGCCTTCCTTCGCGCTCAAGCTCGCGCGGATCGCGCAAATCAACGAACACCACGTTGTCATTGCCAACAAGGGTCGCGGCATCTGCCACATCAAGGGTGCTGATCGTGGCTTCTGCTTCGGCCATGAGGGCCTTGTAACCCTTGGTGATGTTCTGTGGCATCCGGCAACTCCCTGCGATGCGGACAGTGCCGTCTTGGGGTGGCGAGGTCAACGCCGCAGGTGATCAGGGTTGCAAAGTCGGGCCGCCGCATCGCATGGTGTCGCATGGAGGGCTTGCGTTGAACGGACTGGGTGCATTCGACCTTGTGGCGCTGCTGTTCTTCATCAGTGCATGGCTCGGCTACCATATGGCGGTCGAACGCGGACCGCGCGCATCTGACAGCCTGACGACACAGATGAATGAGCGGCGCAGGCGCTGGTTCGAGCAGGCGCTTGGCCGCGACAACCGCATCATCGATGCGCAGGTTTTGGGCAGCCTGCAGAACGGCACGGCTTTCTTTGCCTCGACCTCGCTGCTGGCGGTGGGGGGCGCGATCTCGTTGATGGGCGTGACAGACCAGGTCGTGCAGGTCACCAGTGACCTGCCGTTTGTCACACCGACAACACGGGCCATCTGGGAAGTGAAGGTGATCGGGCTGGCGGTGATCTTCGCCTATGCCTTCTTCAAGTTTGCCTGGAGCTACCGATTGTTCAACTACAATGCCATCCTGCTCGGGGCCTTGCCACTGGCAGCACAGGCGGATGATCCTGTGAGCCAGCAGGCCCTCGACGAATGTGTGGGAATGAACATCGTCGCCGGGCGGCACTTCAACCGCGGGCAGCGTGCTTTCTTTTTCGCGCTGGCCTATTTGGGCTGGTTCGTGGGACCGGCTGCGCTCGCCATCTTCACGGCATGTGTGCTTCTGGTGATGTGGCGGCGGCAATACGGTTCTGATTCGCTGGCAGCGCTCGGCCACAAGGCAACGACACCATGACTGACATCGAAAATCCCGTTGAGAATCCTTTTGTCAATTCCCCCAGCAATTCTCTGCATGATCAGATCGAAGCGACGATCCTGCGGCTTGTCGGCGCGCGCGGGCAGGGCAAGACCATCTGCCCGTCTGAAGCTGCGCGCGAACTTGGCGGACCTCACCCCGATGGTTGGGGGCCGCTGATGCAGCCTGTGCGAAAGGCCGCCATCAGGCTGAAAGGGCGGGGCGAGGTGTCCATCCTGCGCAAGGGGCGTGTGGTGGAGAGTGATGATTTCAAGGGTGTTTACCGCCTGAGCCTGCCGCGAGTGGTGTAAAGCCGAGCGATCAAGGCCCCGGCACCAGCGCGTCTGTATAGCCGGCGAGACGATAGGCGATGAGGCCGATCCATTCCTTCACAACCGAATCCGTCAGTTCGAGACCATGCGAGAAGCCACGATTGAGCTGGCGGTAATCGCGGGCAGTGCCCCGTGTCGAGAAATCGACAGGGTAGGGGATGACATCGAGGCCAGCTTTGCGGAAGGTGCCGACGGAGCGCGGCATATGCCATGCCGACGTGATCAGCAGCCAGCGCTCGCCAGGTTTATGATTGATCAGCAGCTTGGTGAAAATGGCATTCTCGAACGTGTTGCGCGACTTGTCCTCAAGGATCAGACGCTTCGGATCGATCCCGAGCGATTGATAAAAGCGGCTGGCAGCTTCCGCCTCGGTGCGCGCCTCATCGGCCTCGGTTTCCTCGACCAGCGATGAATCGCCGCCTGTGAAGACCAGTTTTGCATTCGGGTGCTTCAGCGCCAGTGCTGCCGAATCCATCATCCGTGCTGCAGAGGCATTCGTGCTGGTCATGCCGCGCGTGGTCGTGATGGCGCCGCCCAGCACGATGATGCCGGTGATTTCGCCTGTGATCGCGAGCTTGGGGAAACGATCCTCCAAGGGCCTGATCAGCCAGTAAGGCAACGGGCTGATGCCGCCCATGACGAGGCCGACGCCAGCCAGAAGGGCCAGCCATCGCGCAGGCCGTGCAAACCGCGTGAATAGCAGCAGCGCGCTCAGTGTCGTAAGCAGGACCAGCGCGTTGGTGGGCTGCGCGATGAACCAGAACAGCTTTGATAGATAGAAAAACATGTGCGATGTCTCGTGTCAGGCAATGAAAATAACCATAAGGCGTGAAGCAATGCTGACGATCTGGGGCCGCATGAACTCGATCAATGTCCAGAAGGCTGTCTGGGCTGCGGAGGAACTGGGTCTGGTCTACACGCGCCATGATGCCGGGATGGCATTTGGCCTCGTCAATACGCCGGAGTATCGCGCCATGAACCCGAATGGCCTCGTGCCGGTCATCAATGATCGCGGGTTTGTGTTGTGGGAATCGAACACGATCGTGCGTTATCTCGCGGCGCGGTATGGTTCTGGCACCATCTGGGCCACCGATCCCGTGGAGCGCGCAGAAAGCGACACGTGGATGGACTGGCAGACGACGGCATTTTATGCCGCTTATGCCGATGCCTTCAAAGGACTTGTGCGCACATTGCCGGAAAACCGCGATGCTGCAGCCATCGCTGCGTCGATCACCAGGACTGAACCCCTGATGGCTCTGCTTGATGCTCATCTGGCCAGCCGGAACTATCTTGGCGGGGCACGCTTCGGCATCGGCGATCTTGCCCTCGGGCCAACCATGCATCGCTGGCTCAACATGCCGGTTGCGCGGCACCCGCACCCGCATGTCAAAGCCTGGCATGCACGGATCATCGCCCGGCCCAGCGCGGCATGCTTCCGGGACTTGCCGATCACCTGAGTGTGTCGGGCTTTTTGAGCGTGACAGGATTTTTGCCTTTGCGCGACAGCATGTTGCCAAGGAGCTTTCCGGCGGGCCCGCTGGCCATGTTGACCATGCGGCCAAGCGGATGCCTGTTGATCACATAAGGCACGGCCCTGCCTGCGGCTTTCGTGGCCGCGCCAAACGTCGCCGCCCGTGTTTCGCGCGATGTGATCAGCCGCTTGATGAACCAGAGCGCGCCCACCCCGATGATCCAGACGAGGCCGACACCCCACTGGATGATGTCGCCTGTCAGGTCGATCAGCCCGGACATGGTCCCGCCCTGGCCCACAACCGCACCAGCGGCTCCCGCGCCGATTTCCAGCACAGCCTCACCCAGCGCGACGACCCCGTAGAGCCCCAGACAGATAAGGCTCCAGATCGCGATCAGGGCGATCAGTTTCAGTTTGATCAGCAGGCGCATGGTGTCTCCCGGCGCGCAGGACCATTGCCTGCGACCAACACGACATGGTGACATGGGCAGCACGGGCAAGTGCCTCGCGGCATTCTGCCTCAGCAGCGCGATGCCGTGCCGAGGTGGGGTGTCAGGCAACTGATGCGTCAGGCCACTTGCGCCGACATGATCCGCTCGACACCCGCTTCCGCCATGGCTTTCCACGCATTTGCAAGCGATCCCTGCGCATCGATGCCGCGGCAGGCATCTTCGATCACGAAGGTGGGCATGCCGACAGAGCGGGCATCAAGCGCAGTCCAGCCCACGCAGAAATCTGTGGCAAGGCCTGTGACAAAGGCGCGTTTCAGGCCGCGCTCCTGCAGATAGCCGGCAAGGCCGGTCTTTGTCTTGCGGTCTGCCTCCACGAAGCCCGAGTAGCTGTCGATCGAGCGATCATAGCCTTTGCGAATGACGAGCTGGCCATGGGGAATATCCAGATCGTCGCTCAGGTCAGAGCCATTTGATTCCCAAATGCAGTGGTCAGGCCAGAGAATCTGTTTGCCGTAAGGCAGGTCGATCATCTCGAAGGGTTTTTTGCCGGGATGCGATGACGCGAATGAGATATGTCCTGCCGGGTGCCAGTCCTGCGTGAAGACCACGTGGCGGAATTTCTTCGCCAGCGCATTGATCGGTGCGATGACCTCATTGCCCTTTGGCACGGCCAGCGCGCCACCGGGCAGAAAGTCGTTCTGCACATCGACGACAATCAGGACATCAGTTGCCAGTTCAAGCGAAACAGGTGTCTGTGCACGGGCGGCAGATACAACCAGTGCGGCCGCTGCAGCTATACTGGCCAGTTCGATGGCATTGCGGCGTGTCAGCCCGGATGTCTCGTCCTGCATGTCGATACCCTCCTGAATGTGCCCCCGCACCGCGAAGAGTAAACCGAACAGGGCTGACCGCAAGTCCCCGCGCGCCGTCGTGACGTGTTGCCTATCCGCGACCGACGAAGGGCATGGCGCTTGCCATCACCGTCATGAACAGCACGTTGGCTGACAGGGGCAAGCTGGCCATGTGGAGCACCGCATCCGCCACATGCTGCACATCCATGACCGGCTCGACGCGGATGGAAAGGTCGGCTTGTGGCACGCCCTTGGTCATGGCCTGCGCCATGTCGGTCAAGGCATTGCCGATGTCGATCTGGCCGCAGGCAATGTCATATTTGCGGCCATCCAGAGAGGTCGATTTGGTCAGACCCGTGATGGCGTGCTTCGTGGCAGCATAAGGCGCTGAATTGGGGCGCGGCGCATGTGCGGACACGGACCCGTTGTTGATGATCCGTCCGCCGCGCGGCTCCTGGGATTTCATCAGCTTGAAGGCTTCCTGGGTACACAGGAACGGGCCGGTCAGGTTTGTGTCGACACAGGCTTTCCAGGCCTCGAAGCTGAGATCTTCCAGCATGACGCCGCCCGGTGAATTGACGCCGGCATTGTTGAACACAACATCGAGCCGCCCGAAATGCGACTTGCAGGCGGCGAAAAGCCCCTTGACGGCTGCTGGGTCTGTGATGTCGCACGGATGGGCAAGTGCATGTGAGACAGGCACCCCTGCGATGCGGATCGTCTCTTCCAGCGCGTCCATGCGGCGGCCCGTGGCAACCACCCGGTAGCCTGCCTTCAGGAAGCTCACGGCAACCGCCCGGCCGATGCCTGCGCTTGCACCCGTGATCAACGCAACCTTGCCTTCGTTCGACATCTTTGAATGCTCCGCTTTTCTGCCAAACAGATTAGCAGCCTGCCCGGCCTTTGCGAGCGTTCATCAAGTGGAGGAGCAAGATACCTGTTCGTAGAAAGTCTGGGAAAGCTGAAAATTCCACTGAAACATAAAGTCTGAAATTACATATTTTTCATGTGTAAACTCAAGTAAAAGAAAGTAATATGCATGACATATCTCTGTTTTATTTAGATATGGCCAATCTATATATTTGCTTTTGCCTAATTAATTACAAACATTATATGTTAAATATGATTAAACAAAATTTTTGCGTGATTTATGCCAAAAAAATTGCTTTACGTATCTTGACGAAACTGTGACATGCACGATTTACATGGCGCATAGAACCGCCGGTCATGGCGGCCAGCCAACAAAGAGGAACCGCTCGCATGAAGCGTCGTCAATTTCTGAAGGGTGCCGCTGTCGCCGGTGCCGCAACCGCAGTGGCCATGCCGGCCATCGCGCAGTCGATGCCAACGCTGAAATGGCGCCTGACGTCCGGCTTCCCGAAGTCGCTCGACACCATCTTCGGTGCATCGGAAACCATTGCCAAGTACGTCAAGGAAATGACCGACGGCCGGTTTGAAATCCAGGCTTTCGGCGCTGGCGAAATCGTCGGTGGGCTGCAATCGGTTGACGCCGTGTCCAACGGAACTGTCGAGATGGCTAACACGGCAGTTTATTACAATTTCGGTAAGGATCCGGCCTTTGGGCTGGCTACCGCAGTGCCATTCCTGATGTCGAAGCGTGCGCAGGATGCGTGGATGATTGATGGCGGCGGCGAAAAGCTGCTCAACGACTTCCTTGGGAAGCACAACATTGTCGCTTTCGAAGGCGGCAACACCGGCACCCAGATGGGCGGCTGGTGGCGCAAGGAAATCAAGTCGGTCGAAGACCTCAAGGGCGTGAAAATGCGCATTGGCGGTTCGGGCGGCGTAGTGATCTCGAAGCTGGGTGTCGTCGCGCAGCAGATTGCGGGTGGTGACATCTATCCGGCTCTCGAACGCGGCACGATTGACGCTGCCGAATGGGTCGGGGCCTATGATGACGAGAAGCTCGGGTTCAACAAGGTGGCCCGCTTTCTGTATTATCCTGGCTGGTGGGAAGGTGGGGCGGTGCTTCACACATGCATCAACAGCGCAAAGTGGGCAGAGTTGCCGAAGAGCTACCAGGCGATCCTTCGTGCTGCTTCCGCCTTTGCCAACACGGAAATGACCGCGAAATACGACGCGCGCAATCCGGCTGCGCTGAAGCGCCTTCTGTCCAGCGGCACGCAACTCCGCGCATTCCCGCAAGATGTCATGGAAGCTGCTTTCAAGGCCGCCAACGAGACCTATGCGGAGATCAGCGGTCGCAATGCCGAGTTCAAGAAGATCCACGATGCGGCGGTCGCGTTCCGCAATGATTTCTATCTTTACAATCAGCTAGGTGATTTCTCGTTCGACAGCTTCATGATCCGGGCACGCAGCCGCGCTTGATTTATCGTCAGATCAAGATCTGAACGAAATCTACTTCGCGTCGAGCTTGTCGCCTTGACGCGAAGTTTTTTCACTTAATTTCGTCCAAAATGTTTGAGAGCCGAGCCATGTCGTCCTTGCTTGCGTTGTCTGGTCGCATCGATGTGCTGAACCGGATTTTTGGCGTGGTTGCAGCTTGGGCTGTGTTGATAGCCTGCGTGATCAGCGCCGGAAATGCCACGATCCGTTATGCGCTCAGCATGAGTTCGAATGGCTGGCTCGAAATTCAGTGGTACATGTTCTCGGCAATGTTCCTGCTCGGAGCAGCCTACACATTAAAGCTCAACGAGCATGTGCGGGTTGACGTCGTGTATATGTCCGTTGGTGATCGTGGACGTTTGTGGATCGACTTGTTTGGCTTTGTTTTCTTCTTCTTCCCAGTCATTTTTGTCATGCTTTGGCTTTCTTGGCCTTTCTTCATCGATGCCTACAGGTCGGGCGAAATGTCGACCAGTGCAGGCGGATTGATACGATGGCCAGTCAAGTTGATGCTTCCACTTGGTTTTTTCCTGCTGTTGCTGCAGGGCATATCCGAAACCATCAAGCGCATTGCGGCGCTTAGAGGGCTTATCAAGCTCGATTCGCGTTACGAAAAGCCGTTGCAGTGATCACGCGCGACAATCCCGCCCTTGAGAGAAAGTCGAACTGATGCTGCTGTCCCATGGCGTCCTTGCGCCGCTGATGTTCGTTGGCCTTGTCATCTTCATGATGCTCGGCTTTCCAGTCGCCTTTTCGCTTGCGGCGCTGGGTCTGGCGTTCAGCGTCATCGCGATCGAAACAGGCTATTTTACCTTTGCTTTCATGCAGGCGCTGCCTTTCCGGATATTCGGCATCATGTCGAACGATCTCCTTCTTGCCATCCCGTTTTTCACCTTCATGGGCGTGGTGCTGGAAAAATCAGGGCTTGCGGAAGATTTGCTGGATGGCACAGGGCAGCTTTTTGGATCTGTGCCTGGCGGCCTTGCCTACGCTGTGATTCTCGTTGGTGCGGTTCTTGGCGCGATCACGGGAACGGTGGCTGCATCAGTCATCGCCATGGGCATGATCTCACTGCCCGTCATGATGCGATATGGCTACAACCATCGCCTCGCCACCGGTGTTATCGCGGCATCCGGCACCATCACGCAGTTGATTCCGCCATCGCTTGTGCTTGTGGTTCTCGCAGACCAGATGGGCATCTCGGTCGGTGATCTTTATCTCGGAGCGATCGGTCCATCGATTCTGCAGGTCGCGATCTTCGTGCTTTTTATCTTTGCCGTGTCGATTGTCCGGCCGTCATACATGCCGCCGCTGCCGCCAGAGGCGCGGACGCTGCACGGCTGGCCGCTGGTTTACAAGGTGTTGAAGGGGATGATCCCTTCACTCATCCTCATCTTCCTCGTTCTGGGCACAATCTTCATGGGGCTGGCGACCCCGACCGAGGCCGGGGCGATGGGGGCGGTCGGCTCCCTCATCCTGACATGGATGAACGGACGGCTGACAAAGCTGCTGATCTGGCAGGCCATGGACGGCACAATGCGCATAACCGCCATGGTTGTTTTCATCCTGATCGGCGCAACGATATTCAGTCTCGTTTTCCACGGCGTCGACGGATCGAAATGGATCAAAGACATCTTGACGGCGCTTCCGGGCGGCCAGACAGGCTTCCTGGTTGTCGTCAATATTTTCCTGTTTTTCGTGGCATTCTTCCTCGATTTCTTCGAGATCGCTTTCATTGTCGTGCCACTGCTGGTGCCAGTCGCAAAAGCGCTCGACATCAATCTGGTGTGGTTTGCAGTGCTGATCTGCGTCAACCTGCAAACATCCTTCATGCATCCACCATTCGGCTTTGCATTGTTCTACCTCCGGGGCATTGCGCCGCCATCCATCAGCAGTTCCGATATTTACTGGGGAGCAGTGCCGTGGATCATCCTGCAACTGATGCTGGTCGCAATCGTGATTTTCTTTCCGCAGACTGTCACGTATTGGCTTAGCGATGATGTCGTACTTGATCCTGCGGCCATTCAACGCCAGCTCGACAGCATACAACTTCCTGGAATGGGTGGGCCGGGCGGACTGCCGGACATGCCGCCTCCGCGTCTTAACTGATCAGGCACATAAAGACGGCATCATCGTGCACTTCGGGCAGATCAGCCTTCGGGTTCAGCCACTTGTGCTGATTTGCTGAATGGTTGATTCAGTTGGACCTATATGACGTAAAGAGCATCCATGCTGCCTATGTCGGACATGACGCTTGCCGAAGCGCTGGCTTTGAACAACGCCCATGCCACCGAATTGTCATGGCAGGATGAAAACTCCTTTGCAGATCTGGTCAGGCACGCTTTTCACGCGCGCTGGACCACGGGACACACTGCGTTCCTGATTGCGTTCGACGAACGTGCGGATTACGCCAGCGAAAATTTCCTCTGGTTCCAGAAGCGTTTCGAGCGGTTCGTTTATGTGGATCGTGTGGTGGTGTCGCCCGCTCATCGCGGCAAGGGACTGGCGCGCATGCTCTATGCAGACCTGTTCGAGGCCGTCAGAGCTGCCGGGCAAACCCGCGTGGTCTGCGAGGTCAATTCCGAGCCGCCCAATCCGGCATCCGATGCGTTTCATGCAGCGCTCGGATTTGTCGAGATGGGCCAGGCGGTGCTCGCAGGCAAAGGCAAGGTGGTGCGCTATCTGGCGTGCGATGCCTGACGGTCACCGATCCGGCACGAAAGGCTTTCCGAGTGATCCGGGTGCGGTCTGCTGGCCGCTTCGGCGGCTCATGATGATGACCAGCGCCACAATCGTCACAAGAGAGGGCAGGGCTTCCAGCAACTGCGAGGGGATGCGGATACCGGTGCCCTGTGCATGCAGCTGGAGGATATGTGACGAAGATCATCTAGACTTTTGTAAATATAAAACGTGCGACAAGATTGAAGTCTACAACAGGTACGCGCAGAGGCCAAAGATCAACATGGCTTTGATGGAAATGCCTTTGTAGCATGTCAAGTATGTCAGTTGCAAAATTCGGATGCTCCCAAGAAATAATCTTTCCTGGATCGTTAATCCCGTTGTTTTTTAGCCATCGCCGCGTTGTGACGTAGCGGCCAAGGCCCCAGCCGACCCCGCCTTCGCATGGGACTGCACCAATCAATTGCCCTCCTTTCTTCAAAACCCTGTCTATCTCCTCGACGTATCGGGCGAGTGGATCAAGATGCTCAAGACTGTAAAACGACAGGATCATGTCAACCGAGGCATCCTCAAATGGAAGTATTCCATTATCAGATTGACGTGTGACGACGGGCTGGTGCGGAATGTCATGCAGCTTGAGCCGCGCGATGGCGCGATCAAGGAAGCCCTCGTTTACATCGACGGCATGGAACATTGCGGGATTGCCATTCCAAAAGGAAATGTGGTCTAGGCTACCCGGACCTATCTCCAAGACAACCTTTCCCTCTATTTGCACCCGTTGCATAATTTTATGTCCGGCAGCGTTGACGAATGCACCAAGCGACTCTCGCTGGTTTTCATCGTAAAACCGCAGATCAAGTGCCCGCCAGCGCTGCCAATCGGCATCCTCCTCATGTATTGCCGTACCATGGCGACGCCTATCACCGAAGAGCGCAGACTGTATTGTATAGGGCAGATATCTTGCAATGGAGGGGTAGCGCATGATCGTGGTGACTTACTCTGTTTTTGTATCAGGGGGCTTCTGGTGCTGCGATGATTACAAGATGCTCGTTCTCAAATACTACTGTAAGGCCCGTGTGCATTTTTGGGTCAGTTTTGTCAAAAACGAAGTAATCAATGCCAAACGAGGCCGCCAAACCCGCGAGAGCAGTCACATCAAGGGCATTGTAGGCGCGCGAGGCGTCAGCGGTGATCCGGGTCACGAGAGGAAGCGTTCGCTTGTTGGCTGGATCTCGCAAATACTCCGGGAATGGCAACCCCAAAGCCATGTATCGTTTGATACCCTCGTCGAGTAGCTCCTTGCGTGAATTGTACATGATGCTGAGCATTAGCCACTCTCTTGGAGTGCCGAATGAAGGACGGTGGGATTTATCTCGCCACATATAGCCCATTGCAGGGTCGACCATGAACAGTGCACCTATCGGCGTGTGCGTCCTTGCCCACATCTGCGCATTCAGAAAATCACCGGCGCGTCGGAGTGTTGCCTCTCTGGAAAGATAGTTGCCCATGCGCGCGTAACTCACCGCCAACCCTACGACCAATACGATCAGAAGCATATTTAACGATGCTTGCCAGCCGCGCAGAGCCGGCAGGGCTGTGGCTGCACCAGCCAATCCAGCAATGACAAGTTGAATGCTGATGCCAAGATGTAGACTTGCGCTGACAGTCATGCCTGCATGTGCATACACGCCCAACAAGACGATTGAAGCAGCGCAAAGTCCTGCCGCGATGCCCAAGGGTAGCGACTTATACTGTCTGACATGATGTGGTGCGAATGAATACGCAATACGAAGCGCAACGGGGCCAATGACGAGCCCGTAGGCTGATTGGAACGGCAAAAGCAGCAGAATGACCGCCAAGCCCCGCTCAATGGGATCTCCTTCGCGCAAGTCGGTCAGAAGGGCTTTTGCCGCATAGATCCCTCCAATCAGAAGAATGCTTCGGTCGGCGCGCTGAAGGCAAAGCTTGATCAACGTCGGCACCATACTGGTTTCAGCCACCCATACCCCAACCACACACACAACGGTCAGAGCCAGAAGTCCTGCGAAAATCCCGGTGTCATGTTGTGAAGGCAAGGAGTGAAAGGCCCAGGCCACGAGTGCGAGGGACGCCAGCAGAGGCATCAGTTGGGTTGTGTGAGATTCCCAGAATATGCCCAGGAAAGATGGATACCAATGGTAGTTCATCGCGCGTGTGAAGGTGATGAAATCGGCCGGATCGACAGCGCCCCCTGTAATCATGCTTCTGGAGGAGAGCAGTGCCGTCCAGGCCGCAAAGACACCGACGACCAAAATGCCAAAAGCAGCTACCGATCGCCACTGCCCGGCAGGATCGCGCAATAGACGGAAAGCAAGCACTGCTCCGCAGAAAACAGCAGCAAAAAGCCCCGTGATCGGATGAATGATGAATGCCGCTACGGTCGCCAAGCCGGCGCGCGCTACATTGCGCCTGAGTATTTCAGCTACGCTGACCAGGAAGCAGGCATGTGCAAAGCCGTACATCCATCCATAAAAAGGAAAGGCGAACTGCCCGATGTCGGGTTGAAGCAAGGGGCTGCTGACGAATAGGGCAGTCACGGCTGTCGGTAGTTGCCAATCCTCATCGGGAAAAATACGCCGTGTCGCGTAGTATGCTGCGCCAGCGAAAACGACGATTTCAAGCCATATCATGACGGCCCATGTGGTGGTGACCGAGATGGCAAGCTTGTCGGCGACGACATAAACCCAAAATACAACGGAATTCAGTGTTTCCTGAATTCCACTGGGAAAATCGCGGGTAAACCAACTTGGATTATTTGTTACAACTGCTGCCTGTTCAGGCGAAAATCCGGAGATCGCGGCTCGTTCGTCGAGGTGCCGTGTCCAATGGAAGGTCATTGCACTTGTTACAATCGCGCATGCGAAAAGTGGAATGACCCGGCTCTTGAGTGCCTCGTTCAAGCATCACGCTCCCTTTGGATGCCCACAAGTGGCCCGGTCGAGTTGGCAGTTCGCATGCAGCCGTTTTGAGTGTCAAGGCAGGATTGGAAGAGTATCCAGCGATACCAGACTGCGCCTTGTCCGCATGTTGAAAGGCTGCGATATGCCACTGAACCGAGAGTGACCACATGACACGACCTTCGTGCCGGACGGTTAACCGGACAAGCAATTCAGGCAAGGGGTCGGGCAAGGGTTTGACGATGCACAGGATTACGACAATCGTTGGCGCGCGACCACAGTTTATCAAGGCCGCGTCCGTCAGCAGGGCCATGCGTGATGATGGCGGTATAATTGAGAGTTTGGTCCACACCGGTCAGCACTCTGACGAGGCCATGTCTGCAAGGTTTTTCAGTGATTTCGGGATGGAGGCTCCAGTCGTCAACCTTGGCATCTCAGGAACGACCCATGGTGACATGACAGGGCGGATGCTGATGGGGATCGAGGCCCTGCTTCTGGCGAACAGGCCTGATGCTGTTTTGGTTTATGGTGACACGAACTCGACGCTTGCCGGTGCGCTCGCATCTGCAAAGCTGAATATACCTGTTGTCCATGTCGAAGCTGGCCTGCGTTCACGCAACAGACGCATGCCAGAAGAGATCAACAGGGTCATGACGGACCATGTCAGCACCTTGTTGCTGTGTCCGACGCCGTCTGCCGTCCAGAACTTGCAGGCTGAAGGCATCAGCCGTGGTGTTGAGTGGGTCGGAGATGTAATGCTGGATGTTGCCTTGCAATCGATAGGCTCGGGCGAAGAGGCGCGCACCTTCTTGAAAACACACGGACTGGAGGTTGGCCGCTACGTCGTTGCCACTGTCCATCGCGCCGAAAACACGGATGACGAGGACCGCTTGCACGAGGTCCTGTCGTGCGTTGACCGTGAGAGTGCGGATTTGAGGGTGATGTTGCCCCTGCATCCCAGGCTGCGTGACCGTACAGACCTGATCAGGCAGCTTTGCCCGCGCGCCACCATCATGACACCCCTCGGATATTTCGAGACCCAGTTCCTGATCTCGCAGGCAGCCTGCGTGTTCACCGATTCTGGCGGTTTGCAAAAGGAAGCGATGTTCCACCGCACGCCATGCGTGACACTGCGCGATGAGACCGAATGGACCGAGACTGTCGAAGCCGGCTGGAATCGGCTCTGGACGGTTTCAGACTACGCGCCCAGGACCGATGTTCAGGCCTTTGGCGACGGGCGGGCCAGCATCAAGGCTGTTGCGGCAATAAAGTCATGTCTGGCCGCCGGTCGTTCCTGATAGGTCCAGGCGGATGCCTTGAACCTCCTTGGTCTGGCGCAGCCAGCTTTCCAATGACAGAAACATCCACATGCGGTGGGTCTGGATGTCGTCGAGTGGACGGACGTGACGACGCCAGGATGATTGGTATCGCGCGAAGGTGCGCACAAGATACGCATGGTCGAAAATCATCGTGAGAGCCGAATCCGGCGCTGTGATGCGCTTTTCCGCCCATGTCTTAAGCGGCCCGCGCAACCATCTGGCGAGCGGGGTCGGAAATCCACGCTTCGGGAATGACAGGAACTCCGGCGGCAGGAATGTCTTGGCCTCGTTTTTTATGATGGCCTTGAGTTGTCCGCCATGGAGCTTGTTGGCGGCACTTGTCCGCAAGGCGAAATCGATGAGTTCGTTGTCGAGGAACGGTGTTCGTGTTTCGAGTGCGTGAGCCATCGATATCTTGTCTTCAACCACAAGAAGGCCGGGCAAATAGACGTTGATGTACGTTAACAGAAGCTGCATTTGCAGATTGCCATGACGCGGCTTGTCGAGGCTTTGATCATGAGCAATCAGGGCAGACGCATCGGATGTAAGGGCGTTCTTCAGCAGTCTCGGGCTGAACAGCAGCGGCATAAAGGCATTGCCACTCTTCGCGACCAGATGCCGCCCAAGAAAATAGACCAGGTGGGGCACTTCACTCACACGGACCGAAAGCAGTATTCTCACTCTGGCCATCAGCGAGTGCTGCGTGAGGATAGCGGCGAGCTTGAAGACCGGATAACCAGAGAATAGTTCGTCACCGCCATGGCCGGACAAGATCACCTTGTGGGTCTTGCTCGCCGCTTTTGCGACCATGAACTGCGAGATGGCACCCAGCCCCATCCGTGGTTCGTCTAGCGCGCGGATCAGGGCATCGAAATGCTCGATCATGTCATTGGCAACGATCGGAACAGGCACAATCGGCGCTCCGATGTGGGAAGCTGCAAGGGTTGCTCCGCTGAGTTCGTCAAACCAGCCCGTTTCGTTGAAGGTGCCGGTGAAGGCCATCGGCGGATCAGGCGCAAGCGACGCAGCACGGCTTGCGACCAGCGTGCTGTCGAAACCTGCACTCATGTAGCTTGCAACCGGCACATCGCTCATCAGGTGGCGTTCGACGGCCTGCCTGAACACCGTGCTGAATTCGTCCGTATCCTGCGCGAAGCTGCGTGGCTGAGCGGGTGGGATAGTGGCCTGCCAATAACGCTCGACACGCATGCCATCCGCGTCATCGATAAGCATCGAGCCAGGCTCAAGCAGCCTGATGCCAGCGAACAGGGTGCGGTCACCGGTCAGGTTCTGGCGGCTGAGATACTGCCTGAGCCCAAGCCCATCGATTTGCCAGCGCTTTCTGCCTGTTGCAGCGAGAATGCTTTTGATCTCCGAGGCAAACAGAATGGCACCCGACTGCGGATCCTGATGATAGTAGACCGGTTTGATGCCCATCCGGTCGCGCACCAGGATCAATCGTTTGGCTCTGGCATCGAACAGTGCGAGGGCAAACATGCCGTTCAGGCGTTCGAATGCCCCGAGGCTAAACTTGCGGTAGGCATGAAGGATAACCTCGCTGTCGCTGTTCGAGCGGAATATCGCACCTTGCGCCGCAAGCTCGGACCGCAGCATGCCGTAGTTATAGATTTCACCGTTAACCACCAGCGCGAGTTCGGAATCGTGGGTCAGCATCGGCTGGTTGCCTGCCGCGGACAGGTCGTTGATCGCTAGCCTGCGGTGGCCAAGCGTTGTGTCACCACTTGTCCAGATACCGGAGGCGTCTGGGCCGCGATGCGCCAACAGAGGAAGCATAGCCCGAACCGCTGCCTCCGGAGCCGCCCCGCGCCTCGCACCACAAATGCCACACATCAACCCTTGCTTTCGCGTTCGATGTCCTTGAGGCGGGCATTCATACGGCTGATCAGGATATAGAGTTCGTCATGGTTCCGTTTGTTTTGCTGTGCCGCGAAATAGAACGCCCCAAGGATAGCGGCAAAGATCAGCGCTGTAGCCATGACGGCCATTGTAAGCTGCCCGGCGATCAGCGTCTCACGCAATGTCGAATAAAGTACGCCCGGTGCCATGCTGCCAATTGCAAAAATCCGGCCGAACCATGCGGCGCACAGGCTTGCCACCGCCGTCGCGGCGATCAGCAACAGCAGGACCGCGGGGTATGTCAGGAGGGCTCCGGGTCTGAGCACGTAGCTGTAGATCAGGTGTGATGCGATAGTTCCCGACATGGACATGAACGGCACGTAATCGACGATCCGCTTGCGTTTTGTTTTGCCGCGGTCCCGGTCTCGCCAGCGCAAGTCCGCCGGTACCTCTTCGAGGCGAAGGCCGAAAAGTTCAGCTTTCTGCAGTATTTCGAGGTGCAGGTCCT
>JANMIB010000501.1:0-5339 GCA_031375605.1 Allobosea sp.
CCGGGGCAGGATGCCAAGGGCGGTGATCTGCCGCCGCGCACGGAATGTGCACCGCGCTGGCGCGACCTGGTGTTTCAGGGCCTCCCGGATCTCCAGCTTATCCTGGCGGTCGGACAATATGCGCAGGAATACCACCTCGGACGCAGGCTTGGCGGCGGCGGCCTGAGTGACACCGTCAAGGAATGGCAGAACATCTACCATCTGAAGCGCTCGCCGCGCATCATACCCCTGCCCCACCCCTCCTGGCGCAACAATGCGTGGCTGAAGGCGAACCCCTGGTTTGACAGGGAACTGCTGCCATTCCTGCGCACTGAAGTGGCGCGGCTGGTCAAATGACCACGGGATCTGCCTGTGAAATATGCACATCGATAAAATGCAATCCATTCCGATAGGCGTGCGGCAAGACCTGCCGCGTATTGCCCTGTCCCATCGCGGCTTAGAACGAGCTGCATTGACGGGGCACGGAAATGGCACTGATACAGACAAAGAGCGAAGCCGCCGCTGAGAAAGTGGCGCAGCTCAAGGCAGCGGCTGCAAACGCAAAAGCGGCTGTCGCTGACACGACCAAGACGATCCCGGCTGAAAAGGTGCAGCTCAAGGCAGCGCAGGCTGAGCAGGCCGTGGCCAGGACGGCGCAGAGCGCGGCATCCACCGAACTGAAGAAGGCCAACAAGGACTTCAACACCGCGAAGAACCTTGAGAAGGCTGCCAATGCCGCTGAACTGAAAGCCGAAAAGGCCCTCAAGACCGCACAGGCACAGGCTGAAGCCGCCAAGACAAAGCTTGCCTCCGACACTGCAGCAGCCGAAAAGGCCGCATCCGCACGCGATGCAGCCGAGAAAATGCTGTCTGACCTCAAGGCCAAGTCTGCGACGGCACAGGACAGCGCCACCAAATCCGCTGCCATGCTGGCAGAGGCCAAGGCCTCGAAAGCTGCCGCCGATGCTGCTCTCAAGGGTGCCAAGACCAATGAAGAGCGCGCGGAACTGAAGAAGCTGGTGACGGAAAAGACCGCCGAGCTGAACGCAGCCACCAAGGCCGCCACCGCAGACGCGACCGCCGCCAAGACAGCGCTGAACAATGAGAAGCAGGCCGCCACCAAATTGGTCGCAGCCGAAAAGGCCGTCGTCAAGCTCGATGCTGGCCTTGCCACATCGCGCGCTGCAGCCGAAAAGGCGGCTGAGAAGGCCGCATTGGCGGAGAAGCAGCTTGCAGACCGCAGCCAGGCAGCAGATGCCGCAGCCGCAGCTGTGGAAGCTCCCAAGCTGGCCGCCGAAAAGGCTGCAGCAGCAAAAGCCAGCGCTGACGCCGTGGCAGCCGAGAAGGCCGCTGTCGTCGCCAAGGAGAGGGCAGAACTTGCCAAGGAGAGCGAAGCACTGAAAGCTGCCAAGGCCACCGAAAAGGCCATGGCCACAGAGCTTGCCGCCGCCAATGCAGCCTTGAAAGCTGCAGCAGCAGAGGACGCAAGCATCAAGGCCGCCGCAGAGAAGGCAGCAGCGGAGAAGGCAGCAGCGGAAAAGCTCGCGGCAGAGAACCTTGCAGCCGAGAAGCTCGCAGCCGAAAAAGCGGCGACGGACAAGGTGGCAGCTGACAAGGCTTTGGCAGACAAGATGGCCGAACTGGCAAAATTTGCAGCGGCAGAGCAGGCCATCTTGGACAAGGCAGCTGCCGACAAGGCCGCCGCCGACAAGATTGCTGCCGACAAGCTGGCAGCAGATACGGCATCCTCAAAGAGCATTTTCATCTACGAAGAGGTTGTCAAGACATTCGACGGCACCAAGGATTCCGACGAGATCTGGGCTGCCAGGGATGTCGCCGCGATCAACGCCGGTGACGGCCATGATTTCATCGTCTCGAGCGCAGGCGGCGCAAAGGTCGATGGCGGCGAAGGCTTCGACACCCTGTCCTATCTGGATCAGGGCGGCGATCGCGGCGTCTACGTCGACATGGCCAAGAACTACGCCGAAAACACCTATGGCAACGTCGACAGCTTCGTGTTCATCGAAAAGGTCGTCGGTTCGTACGCTGGTGACAAGATGTTCGCAGCCGAAACCGGCTCGGTCATGAACGGTGCGGACGGCGACGACTATCTCGAAGGGCGCGAAGGTGCCGACATGCTGATGGGCGGAGGTGGCAACGACGAGATCAACGGCGGCGGCGCACAGGACACCCTTGTGGGTGGCCATGGCGACGACCGGCTCGATGGCGGCGCGCATGACTACAACCTCGTGGACTACAGCCTCGAGGGCGGCACGCGCTCCATATCGGTCAACATGGGGACGGGCCTGGTCGAGGACACCTACGGCACCGTCGACACGCTGACCAACATCGGCATCGTGCGCGGCACGGCGCAGACTGACTGGATGAAGGGCGGCGATGCCAACATCATCTTTGATGGCGGCGCAGGCAACGACATGTTGATCGCCGGGCTCGGCCTTAACGAACTCTATGGCGCAGGCGGCGATGACATCATCATCGGCGGCGACCGCACCAACTACATCGAAGGCGGCATGGGCAATGACCGGATCGATGTCGGCGCTGGCTATCACGTGCTGGCGATGAGCAAGGCCGATGGCTTCGATGTGGTCAACGGCTTCAAGAGCACCGATGCCTTGCGCCTCTACGATGCCGACATGAGCGCCGGTGATCTGGTTTCGCAGAGCCGCTACTTTGAGGTAGCGGACGGACGCGACGGCACGCTGTTCACCTTCGGCGAAACCCAGGTCTTCCTGGCCGGGGTCTACAGCATCACCGCAGAGCAGCTCCAGCTCATCCCGCCGGTCCAGCCAGACATGGTCTGATTGTTTCTGGCCAACATGACAATGCGCCTCTCCGGCCAGTCCGGGGAGGCGTTTTGGTATTCAGGACATGTGGTGCAAACCAATGCCAAGCCAAACTGCTATCGGCCGTTCACGCTCCGCCTTCGGCGGGTCAGCAATGTCCAGGCGCGCAGGGTCATCAAAACCTTTGCCGTCACCGCCACAACCAATGCGCAGAAGGCCGCCTTCGACATGGTCCCCATTGCGCCTTCGACCAGAAGCACATGCACGACGGTGCCGATGACGATCACCACGGCAAGGGCCGAATGACCGATGCGCCAGACCGCGGGCCGCAATCGCAGACGCCATCGGAACGCTGCAAGGGCCGCGGCGAAAAAGGTGGCCCACATGGCCACCACGCCCCAGGCCGAGAACGGTGTCGGCGAGGCGAACAAAAGCGCATCGATCACATCAGGCGAACTCGTCAGCCAAAGCCCTGCGACATGGGCCGCGACCATGGCCACCAGTGTGGCCCCGACCCAGACGTGCATACGCCGACCGGGCCGAGCGGGAAGACCGGGCAGCAGCCCTCCCGCCAGCAAGGGTTGCAGCAGGATGAGCGCAAGCGCGATGATCCCGGCAAACCCGGAGGCGATATAGACCGGATCGCGCCAGGCGAGCAGCGGGCTTGCCGCAGCAACGGCGACCGGCACAGCGATGACAATCGCCAGGCCAGTCCAGACCAGGATGCCCCGAACTGCAGGCAGTGATCTCATGCAGGCTGAAGCACGAAATCGGCGCTCAGGCTGGTGTTACGGGCGCTCGACATCACGGGGCGAAGAAAGACAGTCTTGAACCCGTCTCCTTCATAGGCGAGATGGCCGTGCGGCTGACCGAAGGTCGGTACGATCTGGGGCATCTCTAGCCGGAACACACCGTCGGGACCCGTGAGCGTGGCCCCGTGGCTGTGCCGCTCGTCCTCGCGCCCCTCGGTCGTGTGTGCCCAGATCTGGATGCGCATGCCCGCGAGCGGAGCGCCATCGCCCGCGCGGCGCACGGTCCCCGTCATCCAGAAACCGCCGCCGCCGATGCGGCTGACGATCGGGGCGCCTGGAATATAGTTGTTGGCACCGCCACGCATGGTTGGCGTTGGGGCAAGGCTCTGCGCAAAGGCCGCCGGTACAACAAGGCCGGATGTTCCCGCCGTCAACGCGCTTCCTGCAACGGCGGTGAGGAACGCACGGCGTGTTGAGTGATTCGCGGTCAAATCGGGCTCCCATCATTGGATTGTCGCGGAAATCTGGATTGGCCTTCGCAACTCAAGGCCACATGCAACGTAGTTTTACAGCGTGCAGCCACCAAACCCAACATCGCTGGTGTTCACGATTCAGCGCGTCAGATGATTGATATGGTCACGGGCATTACGGTGACATGATGTTATCACCACAATATGAGATGCATTGGATGAACCTTACCTCACCAGCCTCCCCGATATTTTGATGACAGGATCGCGCAAAGCCGCCGCCCACGCCCTCCCCCGCGACATTCCATCGCCGACTCAATGTTCAATGTCTGTGCTATCCGGGTTGAGATAACGGAGCACGGCATAATGGGAAACCGGATCGGGTTTTGGCGGAGCTTGACTGTGACAATGGTGCTTGTCTTCGCCCCTGCGGGCATGTCCGCGCCAAAGGCCACAGAGGCCGCTCCCGGCGTCATCAGGGTCATCCACGAGCCACCTGCCAATCCGGCACATCAGGCTGCGTTCGAAGCGATCGGGGGTGATGCGACATTTGCCCGCGCGAGGGACTTTTTCGCAATGTTCCGTCTGCCGCGCGACCTGACCTTCAGGACGCGTAGCTGCAGCGGGCGCGGCGGCGGGGCTTGGTATCACGACGGCACGGTGACGATCTGCTATGACTACATCCAGAACCTGATCGACAGCGCCGCCAGTGACAAACGCCCCGACTGGGTGAGCCGGGACGCGGCCATGCGCGGGCCGATTGCCGATGTCGTGTTGCACGAGGGCGCGCACGCGCTGTTCGAATTCCTGCAGGTCCCGCTTCTGGGCCGCGAGGAGGACGCCGCCGACATGGTCTCGACTTTCGCTATCCTCAACCTGTTCAGGCCCGAAGCACAAGCTTTCGTGCAGGGTGTCGCCTATTCTTATCTGGCCGATGCCGGCATGGGCACCTTCACCGACACACCCACGCTGGAAGAGCGCGTGGTGCCAAGCCGTGCCTATGGCGGGGCACATTCCACGGCCCTGCAGCGGCTCTACAGCATCGTGTGCCATGCCTCGGGCTTTGATGAGGCGGCCTTCAAGGATCTCCTCGCCCGCAGCGACCTGCCGGCCTGGCGCGCCTCCGGCTGCAGCGACGAATACAAGCAGATCACCCATGCCTTCCACACGCTGCTCGCGCCCCATATCGATGGTGACAAAGCCAAGGCACTGTTCCCGGATGGCCGCTTTCTGGCAGTGAAATGAGCGCCCTTCCCCTCCATTGACGGCGCGGTGACATAGCGAACCGGAATGGAACGAAAAAAGAACTTTACGAAAAGAACAAATAAGGTACATTG
>JANMIB010000487.1:0-6321 GCA_031375605.1 Allobosea sp.
CAGATCGAGAACAGGGCGCTGGAAAAGCTGAAGAGGGCGCTGCTGGAGCGCCACCCCAAGCCTGAAACCGTGCTGGTCTGAGCGCGTCGGTCAACCAGATTGCCGTGCAGAAAAGCGGTGCCAACCCTGCTGGCGACTTCCTTACTCAGCGATGATCTTGTAGCGCTGGCCCGGTGAGATCTGGGTATTGCGATCAAGACCGTTGAGGATCAGGAACTGGTCGAGTGCCTTGTTGTCACTGGCCATCTGCCCGGCAAGTGTGTTCGATGTGTCGCCGGCGGATGCTGTCACGATCCTGATGCGCAGTGGTTTGACGGCGGCAGCTTCTCCGCTCGACAGTCTCCGGAAGCTGGCGATGATCCCGCGGAAATTCCTGTCAAGGTCGTTGTCTGTCCCTTTTGAGGCAAAGATGAAGCGATAGGTGCGCTGGTCGGACTGGATTGCAGCCAGGCGGAAATTCCAATCCGTTCCTCTGCCGGAGGTCAGCGCTGCCTGCAGGCCATCCACGGTGATCCTTTCGACAGGACCGGGAACCACGCCGTCGATCCAGCCTGCTCCGACATAAGCATCTAGCGTCTGGTTGGCTTCCAGCTGAACAGAATCAAAGCGCATGGCCTTGGACCCATTGCCCCCGACGCCCAAAACCGCGTCGCGCGTGCTTTCCAGCGTCAGGCCTTCAGGCGCGGTGAAGCTCAGGCCAAGCGCAGGATTGATGTACTGCCGCCCCCTGACCGTGCCGTCTTTCGGTTCGTCACCGAAGGACACGCCATCAAGTGCACTGAGCCAGATGTCACGATCCACCAGGCCAAGGCCTGGTGCCGTGATCTGGCGTGCCGTGCCGAGCGTCAGCTGGATGCGCTCGTTGGTGGACGGGTGCGATGAAAGGATGTCGAGGCCGCGCGCATTGGCCCGTTCGCCTGTCAGCATCGCACGGTGATTGGTGGTGCGGCCCAGCGAGGCCAGAAAACGCGAAGCGCCATAGGGGTCAAAGCCAGCTGCCGCGATGGCCTTGACGGCAATCAGGTCCGCTTCGAGTTCCTGCTGCCGCGAGAAACCTGCAATGGTGACTTTCGAGCGAGCCTGCACGGCCGCACCTGCCAGCGGATCTTCGAGCACCTGTGCAACGACACGTTGCACCAGCTCGGACCTTTGCTGCAGCTCTGCCCGCTCGACAGCGTGGCGGGCCTGCACATGTGCAATCTCGTGGGCAATGACAGCGGCAATTTCGGCCTTGTCGTTGGCAAGAGCCAGCAGCCCCCTGGTGACATAAAGCCGCCCGTTTGGCAGCGCAAAAGCGTTGACCACCGGCGAGTTGAGCAGCGTGACCTCATAGGCGAGGCCGGGCTGGCCAGACTTTGCGGCAAGCCTTGCAACCACCTCGTCGACGATGCGCTTGGCAGCAGGGGCACGATATTCACCGCCGAATGCCGCCATGAGGCGCTGGTGTTCGCGTTGCGCCGCGCTGTCCAAGGCATTGCTGCCAGCGTTGACAGAGGCAGGCTTGCGTGGCGGCTCCGGAGGCAGAAAGACAGGACGCTCCCCGGCGCAGCCAGCAAGCAGCATGGCCACACAAACCAGCCCCGCCCAGCGCACAGTCGCCTCCCGCATCCTTGTGGCTGTCACATTCATGCAGACCCGATCAATCCACCACCTCGAGCGCGCTGGCATGGAGCACAAGCATGCGTGCAGGCCTTGCCTCACTGATCACACCACGCACGCGGACAGCCTGCCCTTTGAACCGCTCCCGAGTCCAGCCCTGGCGTTCAAGGTCGCGCCAGACGCCAAGGCCGATTTCCGCGCTTGCGCCCGTGCCCCGCGCGCCGAAGTTCAGATAGGTGGCGCGCCTTGTCTGCCCGACATGGTTGACCCGTCCATTCATCACCGCGATCTCTCCCGCCCGCACTGCCACATCTGTCCCATTGCTTGCATCCAGCAAGCCAAAGCGCTGATCCTTCCAGATGCCCTGCCTTGCATCGCGGGCCAACCCTTCTGCTTGAAGATACAGATTGCGGCAGTTTGGCGGCAATTCGGCTGGCCATGCGATTGCAAAGCCCGATTTCAACAATTCCATGGCCAGATTTTTGCCATCAGCACCTGAGCCGCGCGTCAGCGAGAGCCCATGGCGGCTCCACCTGTCGGGCTTGGCCTGATCCTTCAGCAGATATGGCACTGCGCTGGCCCAAGGTGACAGAAGGGTCGCCAGTTCCTCTTCGCCGCCCGCGGGAATCCGCATCCGCAAGCCTGGAAGACGCCCCCGCGTGCCGTCTGCCAGGGCCACATCGCCATCAATGGCGATGCCGTCCAGCCCTGCGTGAAGTGGCCCGGCAAGGGGCATCTCGCAGGACGCGGCAGGCCCCGCCATCATGAAGACCAGAGAAAGCCCGATCAGGATGTGCGAGGGCCTTGCCATCATGTGCCAGTCACGAGCGAGTAGAGGAAACGCAGGCAGACAATCATCAGAAACAGCCCGAAAGCGATTTCGAGTTTGCGGCGCGGCATCTTGTGCGACCAGCTTGCGCCGATGGGGGCTGTCAGGATGCTGGCGGGCACGATGCAGGCAAAGGCGATGAGCGAGACATAACCGAGCGAGCCCGGTGGCAGGATGTCCATTTTCGGCCAGCCTGCAAAGATGAACCCGAGCGCGCCGGGGATCGCGATGATCACACCAAGCCCTGCCGAGGTGGAAACGGCCTGGTGGATGTTGCGGCCATAGAGCATCATGAAGATGTTCGAGAGCTGGCCACCGCCGATGCCCATCAGCGCTGACAATGCGCCGATCAGCAGGCCATAGGCGCGCATGATCAGTTTCGAGGGCAGCGTGTCCGAGATTTTCCATCTGTCGTTGCCGAACAGGAGCCTTGCCGTGGAGACGGATGCCACGACCACAAAGACGATCTTGAACAGGCCCGCGGGCGCATATCGTGCGACAAGGCTGCCAGCGATCACTCCGATCAGCACAGGCACGGCCCACAGCTTCAGGATGTCGTGCTCCACCATGCCCTTGGTCAGGTGCTTGCGGTAGGAGCTGATCGCGGTGGGGATGATGGCCATCAATGATGTGCCCACACACAGCGGCATGCGCACCTCTGGTGCCACGCCGACAAAGCCGAAAACCTCGTACAGCACGGGCACCATGACCGCGCCCCCGCCGACGCCGAAAAGGCCGGCAAGCAGGCCAGTGGCCGCGCCCCCAACCAGCAGGGCCAGGCCCATCAGCACGAATTCCAGAACTGTGGCGGACATGGGGATGAGCCTGACGCGGGAGTAAGTGGCGGGATGTGTCGTCTCTGGTTAGCCGGTCCGTGCCCCTGCCAGCAAGTGCGCTGCCGCAACAGGGTCATGCAGATGTGGCCGACCGCGATTCCAGGACTTCACGGGTGGGCAAATCATGCTAGACACACAGCGCTGTCCCGGTAGCTCAGCAGGATAGAGCAACGGTTTCCTAAACCGTAGGTCAGGGGTTCGAATCCCTTCCGGGACGCCATCTTTGTTTGGAAATAACGCGTTTCAGTGCCCTTTCGGGCCGCCGGCTTCCAGCGAGCGGCTCCAGCGCGACAGGGCAAAGCAGATCAGCCAGTAGATCGTGCCTGAAAACAGATAGGCCTCCATGTTCATGCCGACCCATGCGGGATCTGCGAACGAACTCTGCGCGATGCCGAGCAGATCAAGGATCGAGACGACCAGAACAAGCGTCGTGTTCTTGATCAGCGCGATGAATTCGTTGGTCATGGCGGGGAGCGAAATCCGCAAGGCCTGCGGCAGGATGATCAGGCCGGTTGTCTGCCAATAGCCCAGGCCAAGCGCTGCCGCGGCCTCAGCCTGGCCCTTTGGCAAGGCCTGCAGCCCGCCGCGCACGGCTTCTGCCATGTAGGCGGCGATGACAAGGCCAAGACCGACCACCGCACGGGTCAGGCGATCAACGCTGACATTTGCCGGCATGATCAGCGGCAGCAGCAATGACGCTAGGAAAATCACCGCGATGATGGGCACGCCGCGCCAGAACTCGATGAAGATGACCGCGATCGTGCGGATCAAGGGGAGCCGCGACTGACGGCCAATGGCCAGCAGGATGCCGAGCGGAATGGCGATCAGCCCCGCATAGACCGCGATGAACAGGGTCAGCATCAACCCGCCCCATTGGCGTGTCTCGATGGCTGCGAGGCCGAAACCGCCGCCGAGCAGCCAGATGCCAAGGGGCGGCAGCACGAGCAGCACCGCAATCCCAAGACGCAGACGTGCCCGCCCCTGCAGAATGAACAAGGGCGCGAGGCCGAGCAGCGCCACGATGCCAAGGAGATTGGGCCGCCAGCGCTCCATCGGCGGATAAAAACCGTACATGAACTGGCCAAAGCGCGCCTTGACGAACACCCAGCAGGCCCCGCCGGGGGCGCAGTCATTGCGGGTTTCGCCAACCCATGTCGCGTTGATCAAGGCCCAGCGCACCAGCGGCGCAAGCGCCCAGACCGTGAAGGCCATGAGCAGGAGCGTGATGGCTGATTGCACCGGCGTGCTGAACAGACGCTGCCGCCACAGGGCAAGGGCATTTGATCCGGTGGCTCTGCCCACATTCATCGCGTCACCAGTGCAATGCGTGCATTGTACCAATTCATCAGCGCCGACACGATCAGCCCGAAGAACAGATAGACAGCCAGCGTCATGGCGATGATCTCGATGGCTTGGCCGGTGTTGTTCAGGGCTGAACCCATGAACAGGCTGACGAGATCAGGATAGGCGATGGCAGCGCCGAAGGACGAGTTCTTCAGCACGTTGAGATACTGGCTGGTCATGGGTGGGATCATCACGCGCATCGCCTGCGGGATAACCACGAAACGGAGAATCTGGCCCGGTTTCAACCCGAGCGAAGCGGCTGCCTCGCGCTGGCCCTTTGGCACGGCGCTGATGCCGCCACGCACGATCTCGGCCACGAAGCCTGCCGTATAGGTGACGAGAGCGGCGAGCAGCGCGACAAACTCCGGAATGATGACGAAGCCGCCACGCAGGTTGAAGCGGCCCGCCTGCGGCATGTCCCAACCTGTGGCGCGCGTGGCCAGCATCAGTGCAAGCAATGGCACGACGCCGCACAACACGAGCCCGATGGCCAGAACCGGCGTGTCCTGCCCTGTCGCGGCCTTTCGCGCGGCGGCCCTGCGCATGACCAGCCATTGCAGCAGCCCTGCGAGGACGATTGCTGCCAGCGCCAGGCCGAACACGGTACCGTCATTCGCCGACGGAACGGTCAGTCCACGGTTGTTGAGGAACAGCGCCGAGAACAGGCTGATGCTGTCCTTGGGGGCCGGCAACGCGGCAATCACGCCGAAATACCAGAAGAGCACGAAGAACAGCAGCGGGATATTGCGCACGAATTCGACATAGGCTCCGGCAACTGCTCCCAGCAGCCAGTGCGATGACAGCCTGGCCAGGCCGATCACGAAGCCCAGCAGTGTCGACAGGACCATGGCGATGAGCGACACGAACATGGTGTTGGCCACTCCGGCCCAGAACAGTGACCAGATGCTCCCAGAAGGCTGATAGCCTGTCAGCACGAATGGCACATCGATGCCCGAGGTGCGCCACAGGAAATCGAAGCCCGAGGCAATGCCGGCGTTGACCATGTTCTGCGAGGCGTTGCGCACGAAGAACACGGTCAGTCCGATCAGCCCCGCGCAGATCACGATCTGCCAGAACAGATCGCGGACCTTGGAATCATAGAGGAGGCGGCGGAGCATGGCGGAAGGGTGTCCGGTTGGCAGTGCTTAAGGGACGCCAGAAAAGAGCCCCACCCTGACCCTCCCCGCGTGGCGGGGAGGGAACTCGATTGAATGAGTATCAGACGAAGAACGCTAACCAGCAAGGCCCGCTGCCTGCCGCCTTCCCTCCCCGCCTTGCGGGGAGGGTACGGGTGGGGTTCTCAACTCTCGAACCCCTGCGAGATCACTGGAACGGCGGGGTGAACAGCAGGCCGCCCTTGGTCCAGAGCTGGTTCTGGCCGCGCTCCAGCTTCAGTGTCGAGCCCATGCCGACCGTGCGCTCGAAGCTCTCGCCATAGTTGCCGACTTGCTTGATGGCGTTGAACATCCAGTCGTTCGGCAAGCCCATCATCTGCCCGAAATTGCCTTCGGCACCCAGCAGGCGGCGAACTTCCCCGCTCTTGGAGTTGGCGCGCATGTCATCGACGTTCTTCGACGTGATACCCAGGTTTTCGGCGGCGATCATGCCGTTCAGCACCCAGCGCACCACGGCCTGCCAGCGCTCGTCGCCGTAACGGGTGACGGGCCCTTGCGGATCGTTGGAAATCGGCTCGGCGAGGATGATGTGCTCATC
>JANMIB010000506.1:0-11811 GCA_031375605.1 Allobosea sp.
ATGGCAATGACATCCTGTCTGGCCAGGACTACGCGGCCGATGCAGCACCTGACGGCAATGACACATTGAACGGCGGCATTGGCAACGACTCGCTCTGGGGGCAGGTCGGCAATGACATCATGAATGGCGGCGCTGGCGATGACTTCCTGCAGGGCGGGAGCGGCGCAGACACCATGGTTGGCGGCGGCGGTATCGACGGGCTGGGCTATCTCGATTCAGTCAATGGCGTGAATGTGAGCTTGCTCACGGGAGCCGCGTCTGGTGGTGATGCTGCTGGCGACGTGATTGGTGCGAATGATTTCCGTCGTCTCACGGGCTCTCTCTACGACGACAATCTGGCGGGCACTGCTGGCAATGACACGCTGGATGGTGGAGGCGGCAATGATACTCTTGTTGGCAATGGCGGTGGCGATGTGCTGCTGGGCGGCAAGGACTATGATGCCTTCTTCATCGATGCGACTGCGCTGACAATTCCTGCAACCGAAATCCAGGGCGGGTCAGAGCTTGACAGCGTCGTGATTTCCAGTGGCTCTGCGCTGGTTTTGGCCGACATTGTAGGCAGCATGACCCAAGTCGAGATCATCGATTTCTCGCAGGCCGGTGTGGCCGCAGACTTGACCAATTTCAACGGGGCCGCTGCCCTCGCGATCCTGGACACATCCGCGCCCACTGGAAACATGCTGACGATTGATCTCGATGGCGACGACACTTTCAGCGCCCTGACAGATGCGGCCCATACGGCAAACAATCTCGGCGGCGGGGTCTACCAGTATGTCGACAATGCGACGCTGCAGGAAGTTGCCCGCGTCGCCGTGATCTGAGGCTACTGCCTCAGCGCTTCGGCGCGCATGTTGCGAACTGGCTTCATCAGATAGCTCAGGACGGTGTGCTGGCCTGACAGGATGTCGACCTGTGCGGTCATGCCCGGAATGACGGGGCGATTTATGCCCAGCGCCCCGGCGTCGGCCTCAAGGCGCACGCGAAAATAGGGCTCACCCTTCTCGTCGCTCAACGCATCAGGCGAGATGTCGAGCACCTTGCCCTTGAGACCACCATGAATCGTGAAATCATAGGCTGAAACCTTGACGATGGCTGGAAGGCCAGGCCAGATTTCGCCGCGATCCCGTGGAGAGACACGCGCTTCGATCACGACAGTTGCATCCGCCGGCACAAGCTGGACCAGCGGCTCTCCGGATTTGACCACGCCGCCGATCGTGTCGATGAACAGCTTGTTGACGACGCCCGCCACAGGCGCAA
The DNA here is from genome assembly GCA_031375605.1 of Allobosea sp. Classification (GTDB taxonomy): domain Bacteria; phylum Pseudomonadota; class Alphaproteobacteria; order Rhizobiales; family Beijerinckiaceae; genus Allobosea. The sequence continues at coordinate 1,258 of JANMIB010000506.1, forward strand.
CCACCTCCGTGCGGCGGCTTCGGTCCCGCATGGCCGTGATGCTTTCCCCAAGCTTGGCAATCTGGACGGACGTTTCGCGCTGGTCTTTCTCGGCATCTGCCCGAAAGCGCAGCGTGATTTCCTCGCGGCGGCTCTGCAGTTCCTGGACGGCAGATTCAAGCCGTGGAACATCATGCACCAAAGCTGCCAGACGCGCTTCGATCTGTTGCAGGGAGCGCTCGTTGTCGAGCAGTTCGTTGTTTGACACAGCACCCATCTTCGTCAGGCGACGCAGGCTTTCCACACGCTGCAGAACAAGACCACGCTCCCGCTGGGTGCTGGTCCAGCGGGTTCGCATTTCGGCAAGCTCAAGTTCCTTTTGCCGAGACTGGTCATCCATGACACTGATCTGGGCTCTCAATCCATCTTGGCGGGCTCTGAACAGCGAACGCTCCTGAATGACGATCTGCGGCAATGCCATGGCCATGTCGGGCGGAACCGTGAATGATGCCTGCCCGGTCGTTTCCGCATCAAGCCGAAGCATTTGCAGGCTCTTGGCCTTGAGCTCAAACTGGTTCTGCTGCAGCTCCGCGCGGGCAAAACTGTTGTCGACACGCAGGAGTGGTGCACCCGCCGCGACCTTCTCGCCTTCGCGCACGAGAATCTCGGAGACGATGCCACCTTCGAGATGCTGGATGATCTGGTTGCGGGTTTGCGGCACGACGCGGCCTGTGCCGCGCGTCACCTTGTCGAGCGTTGTCAATGCGGCCCATCCCAGAGCCAGCCCGACACCGGCAGCCACGATGATGATCATGTACCTGTGAGCGCGCGTGGCGATGCGGTCGCAGCGCCGAGGGTAGGCGAAGGGGAGTGCCTGCTTGGGCTGAACATCGAGCATCGGTTGGGCGGGTGATGTGATCATGTGTCGTGTGATGTCACCGGACGGGTGAAGTCTGTTCTGTTTTGCAAGGGACAAGGAGAGGGCAAAGGAAGCTTTCTCGCCGACGCCAGAATCCGCATCTGCACCATCACCTGCAAAGTCTTTACGGCTTGTTAAGCATAACCGCGCCAGATCAGTTCGTGCGCCACACTTGGCATGCGTGTCCCGAGATCATCGGCATTTGTCAACGGGGAATGCTGAACATGACTGCTTCCGGCCCTCCTGACCCTGCCCTTGATGTGTCAGGCCCGGTTGCCGTTGGCTCGTCTGGACGAGACTTTCCCGAAGCATCTGTGCGAGACGCCTTGCTGCAGCTGCAAGGCCGCTTTCAGCCTGCGGCAGCCGACACTGTCCACACGGATCAGGAGCCCGAAGAACCACCGACTGATCCTGGATCTGCGGATATTGGGCCAGAAAGCAGTCCATTCGCTGATCTGCATCAGCTTGCGATCATCTTGCGGACACGTGATCCGGCTCATGTCGGCGAGGACAGGCCTGGAGCCGCCACATTCCCTGCCCGCAACACAGATGTTGCGACACCGGTTCCCGGCCCGGCAGCCATGACAGCAGCAGCCGGTCAAATGGGCTTTTACTGCATCAGCGAGCAGCGCAATCTTTTAACCTTGCAGGCGTCCGATTTTCCGCTCATCGCCTTGATGAACAATGGCAGCAGCCGCCTTCTTCTGAGCCTGCAGCCTGGCGGGCATTGTCGCCTGGCCTGTCCGGGCGATGACCGCGTCAAGGATCGCGACATCTCGACAAGGGTGCTTGCTGCCGCTGCAACAGGTGCCATCTTCCGGCTGCAGCCTGCAAGGCCGGATGCCGACATGGGCAGCACAGGAGCCGACGCGACCGGGCACGGTGCTCAGGGACAGACAGCGGCAAAGATGCCCGGCGGACGCCTGATCATGCGTCATCTGACACGCAGCATGCGCGAGCAAAGCAGCCATCTGTGGCAGCTGATCATGGCATCGCTTCTGATCAATCTGTTCGGCATGACCTTGCCGCTGTTCTCGATGGTGGTGTTTGACCGTGTGATTCCACATTCGGCCATGGAAACACTCTGGGCACTGGGACTTGGTGTTGCCACGGCCCTCGTGCTCGAATTCTTTCTGCGCAACGCCCGCCTCAAACTGCTGGACGCTGTTGGCCAGAAAACCAGCCAGACGCTCCAGGGCCGTGCCATGGGCAGGCTTCTGAATGCACCGGTCAGTGTCCTCCCCGGCAAGTCAGGTGCAGCTGTGCAGCCCCTTCAGGAAATTGAACACCTGTCGATGATGACACCGCAGCTTCTGGTGTGCCTTGCCGTCGATATTCCGTTCTTTTTCCTCCTGATGGCTCTGGTCGCCAGCATCGGTGGCCCGATTGTCCTCGCCGCATTGGCCGGAACAGCTGCACTGATTGCGCTTCATGCCCTTGCTCACATCATGGCCCACAGGGTCACCCGGACTCAAGGGGGCCTGACGCGCCGCCTGCAGCAGATTGCGATCGACAGCCTCGCCGCGCAGGAGCGCATACGCCTGACGGGCGCTTCAGGGCGCATGCTAGCTGACTGGGAGCACTGTGTCGACGAAGCTGGTTTTGCCGGACATCAGGCACGCTACTGGCATGGCCTGGCAGCCCAGGGCAGTGCCGTGATCGTGCAGCTTGTGGTCGTTGCAACCATTGTCATCGGCGTGTTCCTGATTGATGCGGCCGCCATGACCATCGGGGCCTTGTCCGCCTGCATCCTGCTCGTCAACCGCTCCATGATGCCGGTCAGCATGGCCACCGGCATGTCCTTCCGGATGGCGCAGATCCTGCAATCTTCCGGCGCATCAAGCATGATCCTGGACATGAAGGCCGAAACCGGCGGCGACCACAGCCTGACAGGCGACCCCGGCCTGTCAGGACAGCTCGATGCACAGCAGGTCAGTTTCACGTATCCGGATGAGACAAGACCTGCTCTCTCGAACCTGACATTCTCATTCAGCCCCGGCGAGAAGATCGGGATCATCGGCAAGGCGGGTTGCGGAAAATCGACACTGCTCCGGCTGATCGTCCGGCTGCATGAGCCAGAGCAAGGGCGGTTGCTGCTCGACCATCGCGACATCCGGCAGTTCCATCCCGCCATGGTCAGGCGCGCGATTGGATACATGCCGCAGGACACGCACCTGATCGACGCCAGTCTGGACGACAATCTCACGATTGGTCTTGGCCGTGTCGACAAGGATTGGTTCACGCGCATCGTCACGATCTGCGGTGTCCATGCCTTCGCAAGCCGACATCCCTCCGGCTACAGCCTTCAGGTCGGACCAGGCGGCCAGCGCCTGTCAGGTGGGGAGCGGCAATGCGTTTCTCTGGCGCGCGCACTCATGGCACGGCCCAGACTGCTCATGCTGGATGAGCCGACAAGCGCCATGGACAACACCATGGAAGCCAGGGTGATCGCGGACCTGAAGCAGACGCTTGGCACAACAGGTCTGATCCTTGCAACGCACCGCCTTGCAGCCCTTGATCTTGTCGACCGCATCATCTGGATTGAAGATGGACGCATTGCTGCGGACGGGCCAAAGGCCGAGATCTTCAAGCGCTTCGGGCTGGTGCAGCAGCCAGCCGCCCAGCCATCTGCCCAGGCAGCCACGACGGGCTGAGTTCGGCGTTAACTGTCAGCGAACAGCTTTGCATTATGGCTGTTTGGGTCCACGTTGAGTGCCAGAATGTCATCTCAGGAAGAAGAAGAGAATTACTGGCCGGGCTATGTCGACGCCCTGACCACGATGACGATGGTGCTGACCTTCATCATGCTGGTCCTGGGCCTTGCCGTTTTCTCGCTCTCGCAGAATGTTTCCAAGGGAATGCTTGAGAGCATTGCCAAGGCCATGAAACTGCCCGAGGACTTGCCTCAGGACATGAGTGCCGACGAGATCACCCGCATCCTGATCGAGCGTGTCGAGAAGCAGGATGCCGCGATGCTCGCTTCGCAGGCCGCGATCACGGCGCTGACAGCGGACCGCGACCGAGCCGCTGCTAGGCGAGGTGGTCGAGCAGCGGAAGCAGGCGGAAGAAGTGCGCAAGCAGCTGGAAAAAGTGAGGAAGCAGCTGGCAGCGGTGACGCGCCCGGTGGCTCTGCTGTCGAGCGGCGTATTGAATCACAGGCTGAAGCGGCTGCACCAGAAACCGCCGCGCCCATTGCCCTGACAGCAGGACAGGCGCAATTCCGCCTGATCTACAAGCCCCGCGCCACAGGCCTTGATGAGAACGCCAGAAACGCGCTCGGTCAGGCGATGGGACCTGATGGACCGATGAGAACCGCGCGGCTCATCGAGATTGTGGCAGGCGTGGATGCCGCAAGCCCAGCTGTCAGCGATGGCAACAGGGTTGCTTATTACCGCGCCCTGATCGTTCGCAGTCAGCTTCTCTCGGCAGGAATGGACCCTGAACGCATCAAGGTGCGGGTGGACGGAAGGCTCCCAGCCGAGCAGATCCTGATTTCCACAACTGCCCAGGGTGCAGCAAATCCATGAGGACCGGCAAACACTGCCTTGAAGGATCATGTCCAGTGCCGCGAGTCACGGCTTTGGCCAGCTCCTGTTCATGCGCCGCAAGGGCCGCAAAACTCCTTCGCCATGATTAATCCTTTCTAAGTTCAAGATCAGTAGGTTGCGCATAGTAGCGTTGAGTGTCGGGGGTCTGATGCGGGCTTATTTCGCACCAAAATCTGAACTGCAAAATGTCTTTTCAGGCCAGATGTACCGGATGATGCTGGTGGTTGGCCTGCTGGTCGGGCTGTGCATCTGGGCGCGGCACTTCATCATGGAAGGCGTCCTCTCCAACGTCTATCTCAACGGGGGCATCGTCGCGGTCTTCCTGATGGGCATTGTCCTATCATTCCTGCGGCTCATGAGCCTGTGGAACGAGGACATTGCCTTCCAGGCGCTTCAGGAAGCGTTCCAGGATCTGCGCGCAGAACAGCTCAACGGCACCGATGACCCTTACTGGAAGCACTATCGCGCCCTGAAACCAGGAACGGTCTTTTCCAAACCCAAGATCCTGAGCCACAGTTTCGAGCTGACCTATGACGAGATGTTGCGCAATCGCAGCATCCGGATGTCGGTCGGCACGATGCAGAGCATCATGAGCAGCATCGACGCCAAACTGGCAGAAGATCGCTCGCTGCTGAACTACATCACTGGCCTTCTGGTGTTTCTCGGCCTGATCGGCACCTTCATCGGCCTGATGGAAATGGTCAGCTCGGTCGGTGGGATCATCGGGCGGCTGAACGCCGGCAGTTCCCAGACATCGGCAGCCATCGGAGGCTTGCTGAAAAGCCTCGAAGATCCGTTGCGCGGCATGGCGACAGGCTTCTCCTCGTCATTGTTCGGCCTGTTCGGCTCCCTTGTGGTCGGCCTGATGATGCGCATGAGTGGCACAGGCGCAACCGCACTCAAGCACGCCTTTGAAAGCTGGCTTGCAAGTGTGTCCCAGATCGAAGGCTCTGGCAGCGACGATGCCGGCAACCTGGCCCGTCTTGTGGCCGAGAATGTGCTCAACCCGGGCGGTGCAGGCGGCAACACCGGCCAGGCTATATCGTCGGGCATCACCGATGTCGGCATCGTGGCCACCATGGCGCAGGGCTTCGGGCGCACCAATTCCAGCATCGAGAAGATCGCCGACCTGGTGCCGCGCATGATGGAGGTCCAGAGCGAACAGATCGCACTGATCCGCACCATTGCCACGTCGCTGGAGCGGCTGGCTGGCGATACGGGCGAACTGCGCGGCCAGATGATCACCATGACGGCAGGCCAGGCCACAACCACCGAACTGATGCAGGAAATGATCAACATCAACCGTTCCATGGAAACGCGGCTGACCAGCGGCTTCAACGGCATGGCGCATGTGATGGAAGTCACGGGCCAGGCCTATCTCGATGGCTTGCGCCGCCTGACCTCGGAAAACTACGAAACCAATGCACGTCTGGCCAAGCTGCTTGACCTGAAGGCCGCAGGCGACCGCATTGCCGAAGTGGCTGTGGGCATCGAATCCAAGGTCAAGAACGGCATGGGCAGCCTCGTCGCGACCCTTGAACGCACGGCTGTCTCGATCGATTCAAGCATGCAGCGCTTCACCACCGAGCAAGCCGAACTGAAGGCGATCATGGCCTCGCGATCCGGAGGCCAGGTGGGCATCACGCCGGAATTCGAGGAAAAACTCACCAACGGCTTCTCGGAAATGTCGCGGTCCTTCGAGACCGTGTTCGCAGCCTATTCGACTGTGCTGAACCGCGCCGTGCTGTCACAGGCGCTGGGCGACAGCGATGGCCAACCCATCGGCGGCCCGCTTCATGCACCTGCTGCCAAGAGCAGTATTCCCGAGCACACCATCAAGACCGAGACCAAAGAGCCGGTCGACATCGACCACGACGAGATGCGGGATCGGCTCTACAAGATGGCATCATCCATGATGACAAACCGTTCCACCGGGTGATGGCCATGCTCAGACCCTGCAGCGGACAAGCCAATTTCCAAACCAGCCATGCCCGTCATTGTGGCGGCAGTCGTGTCTCGAAGAAAGCTTGAGCCATGGACCTCAGTTCGATCCGCCAAGATCTCTCCACCCGGAATGCATCCATCATATCAGGAGTTTCCCCCGGCTTTGAACCGGCTGCAGCGATATCCGGGAAAGGCAAATCCGGGTTGCTGTCATTCCTGCGCAAGCCGGTGAGCTGGGTGCGCCGCCACCAACGCCACACATGCTGCATCATCGGTGTGCTCGATATCCTTGACCGCTCTGTACCGCTTGACGGGCTCGTCACCGAGATCTCTGAAGGCGGAGCGCTGTTCAGGACAGCATCCACCTTCATTTTCGACCGCCGCAGATCGCCCGTCTCCTTGCGCTTTGCCGAGCGTGAGTGGCGCGGGGAAATCGTCAATGTGAAGGCCGAAGGATACGGCATCCGGCTCGACAGCAATGTCGCGATGGATGAGATCGAGCACATCATCCTGCGCTACGGCATGCCTGACGGCACCCAGCCATAAGATGCGCGGCCTCCGGACACAGACCAGGGCAGTCGTCACCGAGCAGATGTCCACGCTGGCACCTGCGAGCAATCGCCGGGGTGAGGCCCTTGGCATCATCGGCATCGTGGGGCTGATCAGTGCCCTCGTCATGGTTTTCAGCATCGCCTTCCATGCCGACGGGCAGCGTGTCCAGCGTGATCAGATGATCCTGAAATCCGCGATTGCACGCATTGTTCCTGATCGCATCATGGGTGAAGCAGACCTGGCAGCGCTCAACACCATTGCACACATGCCTTCGCTCAGGCTTGGCTCTGCATCGGACCGTGGCATGCTGGAACTTCACATGCCACTTGATGGCCTGGCTGGCAGATCACTGATCTGGGAACGGTCCACGCCTGTGATCCCGTTTCTTCTGCTGGTCGTGCCGCTGATTCTGGTGACGCTGATATCGATCATCTGCAGCATCAGGATCGCCCGTTCCCATGCAGGCTCGCTGAGGTCCGTCGTCGAGGAAATCGAGGGACGGGCACTCGACATGGCCATGCGTGACCCTCTCACAGGCCTGTTCAACCGGGCAGCCTTCCGTCGCCGTCTCGAAAATGCCGTTGCCAAGCGCTCTGCCAAAGAGCTGGTGGGCGTGATCTATGTCGATCTGGACCGCTTCAAGGAGGTCAATGATGGGTTTGGACACCATGCCGGTGACACCCTCCTCTCACGCGTCACTGACCGGCTGAGAGAATTGTCCACCTCCGACATGACCATCGCGCGGCTTGGCGGGGACGAGTTCGCGCTGATCATCGAGCGCATGGTTGACGAGGCCGAGATCGAAGCCCTTGGCCATGAGATCAGCCGGACGCTTGGCCAACCGTTCGATCTGGGCGATGTCGAAGCCATGATTGGCGGCTCGGTCGGACTGGCCATCGCGCCTATCGATGCCAACGAGACCACCGAACTGGTGCGCCGCGCCGACATCGCCATGTACCGGGTCAAAGAATCGGGCCGCGGCACCTGCTTGCGTTTCGATGAATCGATGGAAGATGACGCCCGCAAGCGCAAATCGCTGGAAGTTGACCTGCGCAAGGCGCTTGATCGCGACGAACTGCATGTTGCTTACCAGCCCTATTTTGCCTCCGACGGGGAAACCATGGTGGGTGTCGAGGCGCTGGTGCGCTGGACGCATCCCGAGCAGGGCCTGATCTCTCCGGCCGTCTTCATCCCTGTGGCGGAAGATTCAGGCCTGATCCATCAACTCAGTGATTTCGTCATGCGGGTTGCGATGACGCAAGCACTGGAATGGCCGGATCTGACACTTGCGGTCAACCTTTCGCCTGTTCAATTCCGCCGCAAGGAAACGGTTGGCGCAATCCTGAGCCTGGTCGAGGAGATCGGCATCGACCCGAAAAGAATCGAGATCGAGGTCACGGAAGGCGTGCTGGTCGAGGATGCCGACACGGCGATCAGGATCCTGAAGCAGTTCCGCGATGCCGGCATGCACATCGCGCTTGATGATTTCGGCACCGGCTATTCATCTCTCAGCTATCTCCGGCGGTTTCCCTTCGACAAGCTCAAGGTCGACCAGAGCTTCGTGCGCAACCTGGGTGGCGGACCCGGCTCGGCAGCCATCATCCACGCTGTTGTCTCGCTTGGCCGTGCACTCGGGCTGATCGTGCACGCCGAAGGCATTGAAAGCCTGGAACACCACATCTTCCTGCGCGCGTCCGGATGCCACCACCTGCAGGGCTTTTATTTCGCCAGGCCCATGCCACCGGAAGACATCACCAAAATGGCGCAGAAACAGATCGGCATGATCCGCCCCTATCCGCGCATGTGGGCCTGACGACGAGAAGGCAATCAAGGCACCCGCCGAGAAGCCCACTTCGCCAACACTGCTGATGGTCTGTCGTGAACCGGCTCTTGAAGAAATGGAATGGTGCCCCTAGCCGGAATCGAACCAGCACTCTTTTCAGAATCCGATTTTGAGTCGGACGCGTCTACCAGTTCCGCCATAGGGGCAATGCCAAAATCACGACAATCTTGAGAATGATGTTCGCACAAGACCAGTACCAAGTCTGCGACACCGTTCAACGCATTGTTTAACTGTTGAGGCGCGCTTCGGTCAATGGGGTGTGCTCACCTCTCGCATGGATCGTCACCATTCATGAATTCTCCAGACCACCCGTGCCAAAAGACAAGACACGAATCGCGGGGCCATCTGGATGTTCAGAAAACTGTATGACTGGATGCTCAGGCTGGCCACAAGCCCGCGCGCTCCCGTGGCACTTGGCGCGATTTCGTTCAGCGAGAGTTCGTTCTTCCCCATTCCGCCGGACGTCATGCTGGCGCCCATGGTGCTGGCACAGCCGAAAAAGGCCTGGAGCTATGCGAGCATCTGCACGATCACATCGGTGCTCGGAGCCTTGCTCGGCTATGCGATCGGTGCAGTCCTGTATGATTCCGTCGGCAAGTGGATCATTGATCTTTATGGCTATCAGGGTGGTGCCGAAGCGTTTCGCGCAGCCTATGCCGAGCATGGGCACTGGATCATCCTGCTCAAGGGACTGACGCCGATTCCCTTCAAGCTGGTGACGATCACGTCAGGCTTCGCAGGCTATGATCTCATCATGTTCATCGTTCTGTCGCTAATCACGCGGGGCGCTCGGTTCTTCGCCGTGGCGGGCCTGCTCAACAGGTTCAGTGGTCCGATCAGGCATCTTCTCGACAAGCATCTGACACTGATCGCAATCGTGATCATCATCGGCATCATTGGCGGTGTGTTTGCCGCGAAATGGATCTTTTGAAGCGCATGCTACTGGTCTAGATAATGAGCATGGCTGATGTGATCAGGTTGTCAGCAGGGCTTTTGCGGCCTTTGCCAAGTCTCGTTGTTCTGACGTTTGCTGCAGCCGGCCTGCTTGGCGGTGCCTGGTATGCCCAGCTTGTCCTGGGGCTTTTGCCCTGCAAGCTCTGTCTTGAGCAGCGCTGGCCACATTATGCGGCGGTCGGTGTGGGCAGCTTGCTGCTGCTTGCGATGCTGACAGGGGCTAGCCGCGTCGCCAGGCCCGGCCTCGTGCTTCTAGCCGTCATCTTTGTCATCTCGGCCATGATGGGCAGTTACCATGCCGGTGTGGAATGGGGCTGGTTCGTTGGCCCTTCCGACTGTGGTGGAGCAGCGGTGCCGGCAGCACGCTCCATGCAGGATTTTATGAAGCAGCTTCAGACAACCCGCGTGGTGAGCTGCACCGAAGCAGCCTGGCGTCTGGCCGGGTTGTCGCTGGCGGGATGGAATGGCGTGCTCTCACTGGCACTTGCGCTCTGGGGCGCGGTTGCTGCCGCCAGATCATGATGGGATGAAGCCTGATCAAGGCTCCAGTTCGCTGTCCCAGTACAGATAATCCATCCAGCTTTCATGCAGGAAGTTGGGCGGAAATAGTTTGCCCGCCTTGTGCAGGTCATTCACCGTTGGCGCAAAGGGTTTCTGGAGCGGGTGCATGTCCGCAACCTTGGGAAGCTTGTCGCCCTTGCGCAGATTGCACGGTGAACAGGCGGCCACGACATTGTCCCAAGTCGTCATCCCGCCCTTGGAGCGCGGAATGACGTGGTCGAAGGTCAATTCCTCGCGCGCTGTGCAATACTGGC
>JANMIB010000505.1:0-2461 GCA_031375605.1 Allobosea sp.
CCAGCATCGAGCGCGAAGGGCTGGCCAACATCCGGCTCTGGCCGGATGATGCCGCGCCACTGCTCGAGCGGGTGCCTGATGCCTCCCTTGCGCGGATCGATCTGTTTTACCCGGATCCATGGCCCAAGCGCAGGCAGCGCAAGCGGCGTTTCGTCAGTGCGGAAACCCTTCGGCAGATGGCACGCACCTTGATGCCGGAGGGCATGTTTCGCTTCGCGTCCGACATCGACGACTATGTCGGCTGGACGCTTCTGCGCCTGTCGCACGAGCCTGGACTGCGCTGGACAGCAGAGCAGGCGGGTGATTGGACCGGGCCTTTTCAGGGTTGGGTCAGAACGCGCTATGAGGCCAAGGCAGTTCTGGCCGGGCGTGTGCCGTCATACATATCTGCCATCAAGCAGATCGCCCATCAGGACTGAAACCTGATTTCATCTGGCGGCCTGTTCCTTCACACGCATGAACTGAAGCACACGTGTTGCCGTTGTGGCTGACAAGGCCTCGTAGTTGGCACGTGCGCGGTCGACGAGGTGCGGAAGCTGATCAGCGGCAGGTCTTGCACTCAGCAAGGCCTTGATGGTTGCCCAGTCCCAGTTCATGGCCTTGCCAATCACCAGGCAGGCATCGCGATCTGCACCGTTGATGGCCTGTTCTGCTGCCGAGACAGAAATTTTCGCCAGCGCAGACAGGGCAAGGACCGTGTGATCGGTCTTGCCGCTGGCCGCCAATCCTGCCAGCACGGCTTCGGTCAGTTTGCCGGTAGCCTGCATCTCTTCGATCATCTGGATGGCGGCCCTTCGCAGATCTGCCTCCCCAGGCAGGTCGGCGTCACCTGGCATCTGCGCGATGGTCAGTGCCGCTGGAACGGGCCTGGCCATGATACGCCGCCGCGCGCTGTCACGGATTGCATTGGAAAGATTGGTCTTGAGCGGGTCCGGAATGTCAGATCGTTCGCCAAGTGCCGATTGCAAGGCCTCGTCCGAAATGGCCCGCGTGACCATCAGGCTCATGCCCCGTCCTGAAAACAGCGCGGTGAGGTTGCTGGCCAAAGCATGCGTGATGACACGGTCGCCCTTCACCACCAGATAGTCTGTGACGTTTGCGCTCAGATCTGGCCGTTCTGTGATCGCCAGCATGTGATCCTGGCCTTTTTCAGCCGCGACAGTGATCAGATCGTGTTCGCCCAGCAATGTCGAACGGGTCAGGACCGGTCTGGCAATGGCGATGTCATCCAGTGCAAGCTGGCGAATGACGCCGCGCGGTGCCCTTGCAAGTTCGGCCAGGCGTTCTGACAGATCAAGCCGCGCCCTTGGCCCGACACGCGCAGCCAGCCGTCCGATCACGACATCGAACACGCCAAGCTGATCATCGCTGCAGGCCGCCGCCACCGTCACGAACATGTCGGTGACGCGGGCAACTGTATCGGCAGCCTTCGCCTCTGTCTGCGACAAGAGGGCGCTGTCGAGTTCCGAGAGGACGGCGCTGACACTGGTCATGGTGGAGGATGAGCCTTCTGCTTTGAACAACATGATAGCGTGCAACTCTCACCAGTCGGTTAGCGTAATGGCCTGGAAAGTGCGTTATCTGACAGATGATGCCGTCTGGCATGATGCCGTGGCGCGTGAGCGTCGATGTTGGCTTGAACCTTGCCGGAATATCGACTATACGCTGTTGAAAGCTCTGGTTTGGGTTCATAGCCATGATCAAGAGCGGGCCCAAAAAGCCCGCTCTTTTTTGTTGTCTGCGCCATGCTGGAGCACAACACGATCCGCTCACTACGCCGCTCATCACACACAGGCATCAAGCTGGTTTTTCTGATGGCAGACCAAGACAGACGGTTGATTCTGGAAAATGGCGTTGCCGCTCGCGTGGCAGGCGTCGTCGAGCCTGTGATCGAGCAACTGGGCTACCGGCTGGTGCGCGTCCGCGTCAACGGCATCAACGGCTGCACCGTGCAGATCATGGCGGAGCGTCCCGATGGTTCGATGGGTGTCGATGATTGCGAAGCGGTGAGCCGGGCGGTGTCTCCCGCCCTTGATGTCGAGGAGCCGATCACCACTGCTTATTATCTGGAGCTGTCCTCGCCCGGCATTGACAGGCCGCTTGTTCGCGCTGGTGATTTCGTGCGCTGGTCAGGGCATGATGCCAAGATCGAGATGGCTGTGCCGGCCGCTGGCCGCAAGCGCTTTCGTGGCTTCCTGCGCGGGACCAATGGCACGCTGGCGCTGGTGGAATTGCCCGATGCGCCGGAAGGCACAGAGCGGATCGTCTCGCTGCAGATTGCCGACATGGCTGAGGCGCGGCTCGTGTTGACTGACGCTCTGATCGCCGAATCGCTCAAGCGCGGCAAGGACGGGCTGGAGCCCGCCATGCCGGAACCTGAAGCCGTGGAGCGCCGCAAGGCCGCGCCTGGGCCGAAGCCCAAACCGAAATTGAAACCCAAGCGTGTGTCTGCCGGCAGGGC
>JANMIB010000516.1:0-1703 GCA_031375605.1 Allobosea sp.
GGATCGCGCGAGCAAGCCGGGCGCGATGTCCAAAAAGGAGGCTTACGACATCCTTGGGCTTCAGCCGGGGGCGGGTGAGGATGCGGTCCGCCAGGCTCATCGGGCGCTGATCAAGCGGCTTCACCCCGATGCTGGTGGCACCAGCGCGCTGGCTGCTCGGGTCAATGAAGCCAAGGACGTTCTCTTGAAGTGACATGGGGTGTCGTCCTCAGCTGCGGGTGGCGAAGCAGGAGAAACCGCTGCGCTTGAGATCGCGGCAGGCATTGTTCGCGTCCGACTGATCATCGAAGCCTGCGAAGCGTGCGCGGAACAAGGTGGCACCACCACGCTCGACCGGCTGGGTGAAGCCGCGGGCATCAGCCAGCGCGCGGGATTTGGAACGGGCATTGCTGATGATGCCCTTGGCCTTGCCTTCGTCGTCTGTCGCCCCAAGCTGGATCATCCAGCCTTGCGTGAGACTTGGTTCTGCTTTGGCATCGGGCTTGTCTGTCGCCTTGGCGATGGATGATGTGAACTGGACATTGGCCGGGGGACGCGGAGCATCGCTACGGGTTGCTGCGATGGCAGGCGTGGCGGGAGCTAAGACCGGCGTCTGGACCGCACGGGGTGCAGGCATCATCACAGCGGGCTGAGGCGCAGGCCTTTGCACCTGTTCCACCATGATGCGAGGCGCATCAGCCCTTGCGACAGTGGCCGGGGGCCTGATTTCGCGGGCACCTGCCGCCGGTGCGCCGGTTGCCCAGCGCATGGCCTGCGCTGAGGTCGATGTCGGGGTCGGGGCCGCGAAAGCCTGTGCCGAGACCGATGCCGTAACAACACGGGCGGATGTCACGTCAATCGGGCGCATTGCGGGGCGGATGGCTGGCATCTGGGCCGCGGGAGCTTCTGCCACATCACGCTGGGGGGCTGGCGCCCTTGCAGGCTCAACTGTCGCTGCAACGCGAACACGCTCTGTGCGCTGCTCTGCCTTTGGCGTCTCCGTTTCGCGATCCGTGTCCGGCAACTGGGCCACCAGCGTCGTGCGACCGCCGGTCGATGCTTTGGGAAGATGTGCGACGACAAGATTGGCCATGATTGCATCGCGTGAGCCGCCCGAGCGGCCACCCAGCACGATTGAGACAATGTGGCGGCCATCGGATTTGGCCGATGTCATCAGGTTGAAACCCGACAAGCGTGTGTAACCGGTCTTGATGCCGTCAACGCCTTCGATGCGGCCCAGCAGCTTGTTGTGATTGCGGTAGGCACGGCCCGCATAGTCAAAGCTGCGTGTCTGGAACAGCGGATACATCCGGGGAAAGCGTTCCTGGATGGCACGCGCCAGGATGGTCAGGTCGCGTGCTGTCGTGACCTGCTCGGCATCTGGCAGGCCGGAAGCATTCCGGAACGTGGTGCGGGACATGCCGAGGGAGCGGGCGCGACGTGTCATCTGCTCCGCAAAGGCTTCCTCGTTGCCAGCGATGTTTTCTGCGACGACAACGGCGACGTCATTGGCAGATTTGGTGATCAGGGCCTTGATGGCGTCTTCGACATCGATGGTCTCACCGGCATCCACGCCGATCTTGGATGGTGGCCTTGAGGCTGCGAACGACGAGACGCGCAGGGGCGAATCCATCTTGAAGCGGCCACGCTCCATCTGCTCGAACAGCATGTAAAGCGTCATCACCTTCGTGATGGAAGCGGGATGGCGCAGCGCGTTCTCATTG
>JANMIB010000533.1:0-4626 GCA_031375605.1 Allobosea sp.
TGGGCCAGCGTCGCGGCATCGCTGACGATGATGTCCGATCCGAGATTGGCCGTGATCCTCTCAAGGGCCGCAGGATCAATGCGGCCAAGAGCAAGACCGCGCCCGTTGAACTGGGCTGCCCCTGTCAGGGCCGCGACAAGCCGGGCCGGGCTCTCGCCTGAGGCACCAAGCTGGAGGGTCAGGTCGCCCGTGCCCGAAATGTCACCGCCGACGGCGCGTGCCAGATCGAGGGCGTCTGCCTTGCCAGCCACGCGCAGCGACAAAAGCCCGCCATTGCGCTCGATCTCGACCGACCCCTTGATCTGCGTCAGACCTGCGGCGAGGTTGATGTCTGACAGCCTGACAAGTCCGTCGATGATGGTCAGGTTGAGATCTCCTGACACAGACCCGAACAGGGGGGCGGTGATGCTTGGGCTTTCCAGCGCCAGCTTCAGGGTCGGCAGGCGCGGGGCGTCGGCAAACCGGGTCCCTGACCAGCCCGTGTCGCTTGCCGCCGGGGTCGTGCCCATGGCCCAATGCCCGAACCGCTCCAGGTCAAGGCTCGGGAGTTTCAGTTTCCCGCTGATGGCACCGCTTGCCGCAAGCTCGATGGTGCCTTGCAGCCGTCCACCCGTCATGTCGGCCTCGATGTTGTCGAGGCTGATCAGCCCATCAGCCAGCTTCAGTTGCAGGCGGCCGGCAAGTCCGCTCGTGGCTGCAGCGCCCAGCCCCAGATCAGGCAGGATCATGGCCAGCGTGGGAGCTGTGATGGTGGCTTCAAGCGGACCAGCCAAGGTGCCCGGTGCGCCTTTCGCCCATTGGCCCCTTGCCTCCATCGCTAGACCTTCCGCGCCGGTCAGGACCAGCACGGGGCCGCCATCTCCCAGACGCAAGGACAGCCGCGTGGCCACGTTGCCGATGGCCGGTGCAGGCAAGCCGATGGCCCGGAACAGCATGCCTCTCTCAGGCGCAATGAGGGTGATGTCGCCGCCCTGCCAATTGCCCGCGGGCGTCGTGCGCAGGCTGCCTTCGACCGCGAGCGGGCCTGCCTGCCCTGTGGCGCTGATCAGCCACCCGGTTGCGCGCTCTGTCACGACGCCGCTGAGTTTCACAGGCGATGCACCGCGCAAGGCCCTGACAACCTGCGTGATCTGCTGCGATTGCGTCAGACGTTCCGCCAGCGCGCTGATGACATCGGCGTGGGGCGCACCAAGGCTGAACTGCAAGGGCTGGCCGTCAGCAACACGCTTCACATCAAGTTCCAGCCCGTCAAAACCGCGCGCCGTGACAGTGTCAGCCTGCCATTGCCCGGCGAGGCGACGCGCACTGATCCGCCCCGACCCCATGGGACCATTGCCGATCCGCATGCTCTGGCCGGAAACCATGATCTGAAGATCAGTGCTGATGATCTCTGTCATCGCCAGCAGCGGGCGCACGAGAAACAGAACATCAGCACCCAGGAAAGCTGCACTGACGCTGACCTTGCCGGGATCAACCGCGCCGTCGCCATAAGCCTGACCAAAGCGCCCGCTCGCTTGCCAGCGTGTGATGCGAAAGCCGCCGGCGGCAGGCGCAAGGTCTGCCGAAGCGCTGAGTTGCCCCAGCGCGGCGATGTCCTCTGCAAGGCCTTGCGGCATCTCGAGGCGCTGCATGGCGAGGGCTATCCGGCGCAGGTCCGGCGCATCAAGTGAAGCGGTGATGCGGTCCTTGTCCTGACGGTTGAAGGACGCAGTAGCCCCGGCAAACCTGATGCGGCCACTCTCGGGCAGCCAGAACGCGCCGCGCTGGTGCAGCACAAGCTGGGCTTCGGTCGCCTCCTCGCCACGAAAGCCGAGCTGGTCAGCTGCCAGCTTCACGTGCATGTCCGGCAGAAGGTCCGTCAGCCAGCGCGGAATGGCCAGGCTCCCCTCCAGTGCCTGTGCCTGTGCAAGCCACGCCTCGGCATCGGCCCTGCGGGTCTGGAGTGCGAGCTGCACAGGCTCGCCTTGCAGGCCACTCCAGTTTGCTTCGCCCTCAAGTCGCCCGCCGGATGTTTCAACGACCAACCCCGTCAGGGCCACCCCGCCTGCAGCTGATTGCAGCTTGCCCGTGATCGACAGCGGGCTTTGCGTCTCGCCTGATTTCGGCAGCGACATCAGCACCTGGCCATCAGGGCGAAACAGAATCCGCTGGCCTGAAGCGGATGGACCAGATTGCCTCTCAAGGCCGACAACACCATCGAACTCGATGCGGGATACGGCATCGAAACTGGCCATCTTCGTGCGCACACGACCGTTGCTGTCGCGATCTCCCGTCGTGATGCGGAGCGATCGGCTTGCCAGTTCCGCTTCAAGACGTGCGGGCGCAGCGCCTTGCGGCCAGTTTGCATCGGCGGAGAAAGGTGCCGTGAAACGCGCGGCTCCACCCTGATCCAGCACACGGACCTGGCCCCGCGTGATGGTGATCTGGTTGATGCCGGTGATCGTGCCGGTCGTTGCCACTGGTGCAGGCATGACGAGCGCGCCTTCGACGGTGGCCAGCGTGAGATCGACCATGTCGAGATGGACGCCGGTAAGCCGCACTTCACCGCGCAGAAGTGGCGCAAGCTCCAGCTCCGCGCGCAACATGCCAGCCGTGAGCCTGCTGCCTTGCGGATCGGCATCACCAATGCGCAAGCCCGCGATCTTCAGCCGCGGACTTGGTAAAAAGCGCAGATCGATGGGGCCTGTGCTGACGATGTCGAGGCCGGTGGCCTGTCTGAGCCGTTCCTCGATGGCGTTCCGCTGTCCGCTCCAGTCGACAAAGACCGGCCCGACCAGCGCGCCAAGCAACGCCAGCAGGACAAGTCCGGCCAGAAATGTCAGACCATCACGCACGCGCTGAATGTGCGGGTTTCAGCCCTCCGCTGCAAGGGCAGGCATGAAACACAAGGCTCACAATGCCACGATCTTGCCGGGGTTCATCAGATTCTGAGGGTCGATCGCCAGTTTCAGCGCCCGCATCATGGCCAGCGCCTCGGGGCCATGTTCTTTTTCAAGATACTTCATCTTGCCCTGGCCAACGCCATGCTCGCCGGTGCAGGTGCCTTCCATCGCCAGCGCCCGCTGCACCAGCCGCTCGACAAAGAGCTTGGCCGCCTTGACTTCGTCCGCATTGTCCATGTCGACCAGCGGCAGGACATGGAAGTTGCCGTCCCCGACATGGCCGACGATCGGCGCGATCAGGCCGCTCTCGACGATGTCGGCCTGGGTTTCCGCGATACACTCCGACAATCGCGAGATCGGCACGCAGACATCGGTGGAGACGCCCTTGGCACCGGGCCGAAGGCCCATCGAGGCCCAATAGACATCGTGTCGGGCCTGCCAGAGTTTGGTGCGGTCCTCGGCGCGGGTCGCCCACTCGAAGGGGCCGCCGCCAAGATCTTTGGCAATCTCGTTGAAGCGTTCGGATTGCTCCTTCACACCCTCATCCGTGCCGTGAAACTCGACAAACAACATGGGTGTTTCAGGCAACGTGAGCTTTGAATACAGGTTGCAGGCCCTGACCTGCAGCGCATCCAGCAGTTCGATCCGCGCCACGGGCAAGCCGCTCTGGATGGTGAGGATTGTGGCGTCGCACGCGGCCTTCACGGACGGAAACGGACAGATTCCGGCGGAAATAGCCTCGGGAATGCCCTGCAGCTTGAGCGTGATCTCGGTGATCAGCCCCAGCGTGCCTTCCGAGCCGACAAAAAGCCGGGTCAGGTCATAACCGGCGGAGGACTTCTTGGCACGGCGGGAGGTGGTCATGACATCGCCGTTGGGCAACACCACTTTCAGCGCCAGCACATTGTCCTTCATCGTGCCATAGCGCACGGCGTTGGTGCCGGAGGCGCGGGTCGCCGTCATGCCGCCAAGGGAGGCGTCCGCACCCGGATCGATGGGGAAGAACAGCCCGACATCACGCAGGTGCTCATTCAGCATCTTGCGGGTCACGCCCGGCTGGATGACGCAGTCAAGATCCTCGGCATGAACGGCAATGATGCCCTTCATCATGGAGGTGTCGATCGAAACCCCGCCGAAAGGCGCATTCACATGGCCCTCGAACGAGGTGCCGGTGCCGAAGGGCACGACCGGCACGTTGTGGGCCGCGCACAGTTTGACGATCGCGCTGATCTCTTCGGTGCTTTCCGGATAGACCACCATGTCAGGGGCCTGATTGTCGATCCATGTCAGCGTGTTGGCATGCTGCTGGCGAACGGCGAGGCTTGTGACCAGGCGGTTGCCGACCATGGCGGCCAGACCTTGCCTGACGGCGTCCACAGCCTCTGGCGGGGTGTGCGCACGTGATGGCCTGATTTCGACGAGCATGATGTACCCTGTCAATCTGTTGTTCGTGTGATCGAATATCACCTTTGGATCGTATCCCAGATGTGATCGCCAGTCCAAGCTCTCCATCTGCGGATGTTGCAGTCGTTTCTCAAACCGGCATCCGGAGACATTGCTGATGTT
The DNA here is from genome assembly GCA_031375605.1 of Allobosea sp. Classification (GTDB taxonomy): domain Bacteria; phylum Pseudomonadota; class Alphaproteobacteria; order Rhizobiales; family Beijerinckiaceae; genus Allobosea. The sequence continues at coordinate 4,449 of JANMIB010000533.1, forward strand.
ACCTGACGGGCCGAACCCCCCAGCGCTGTTTTTCGCACCTTACGTGTCCTCGCCGATGACCGTCGAGAGATCATGGATCGATTACAATGGTCATCTCAACATGGCTTTCTACCATGTGCTGTTCGACCGCGCCGTCGATGAGCTTTTCGGGATTATCGGCCTTGGCCCGGACTATCTC
>JANMIB010000033.1:0-3234 GCA_031375605.1 Allobosea sp.
CCGGACGCCACGCGCACAATTCCCTGATCATGTCAGGATCGCTGCACGCCATCTCAATCAGCATCAGCGCTTCGCCGTAATGATTGAGATAGTCCGTTGACAGCCCGGTATCCTGCACATCCTCACCAGGTATGGCACATACAGTGCTGCCGGAGGGTATTTCGCCTTGCATGCACCTGTCGAAGTCGTGATTCTGATCCGTCGACACGTCGCAAAGCCCGCTTCAGATATGCTCAGCCACCGATACAATCAGAAAATCTGCAACAAATGCTTTCAGTCACGAAACCCGGCTCACGGAAACCTGGCTCCCCGAAACCTGGCTCCCGGAAACCGGGATTGGAGAAACCCTGATGTGTGGCCGCTATGCGCTGATTGCGCCCCCTGAAGCCGTGCGGCTGGCTTTCGGCTATCCGGAAAGCCCCAATTTTCCGCCGCGTTACAACATCGCCCCGACGCAGCCCGTGCCGGTGGTGGTGGCCCGTGACGGCCAGCGGCACTTTGTGCTGATGCGTTGGGGTTTCCTGCCCGGCTGGGTCAAGGACATGAAGGATTTTCCGCTGGTGATCAATGTCCGCTCCGAAACCGTGCGCGAGAAGCCCTCCTTCCGCGCGGCGTTCACAAGGCGGCGCTGCCTGATGCCGGCGGATGGATTTTATGAATGGCACCGGATGGGCAAGGACAGCTCAGCCTATCTGTTCCGCAGGCCTGATTGCGCGCCCTTCGCTTTTGCCGCCATCTGGGAAACCTGGCATTCGGCGGATGGCAGCGAGCTTGATACGGTGGCGCTGCTCAACAGCCATGCCAACGGTCTCATGTCCGCCATCCACGAACGTTGTCCTGTGCTGGTACAGCCAAAGGATGCTGATCGCTGGCTCGATCCCGAGACATCCGCTGCCGAGGCCGCGAAGATGTTGCAGCCGCCAGGCGATGACGAACTGGAAATGATCAGGATCAGCTCTTTGGTCAACAAGGTGGCAAATGACAGCGCTGGTGTGCAGGCCCCCTGGTCACAGGCCAAAACATCGCTTCAGGCCGCGCCTGGTCTGCCCGCCGCCCCGGTCGTGAAGCGCAAGGCGGCAAGGGCAGCTTCCGGAACCGATCAGGGCTCGCTGTTCTGATCAGACATCAGTCTTTTGGCAGATCAGGCTTTTGGCAGGTCAGGCTCCTGGCGGTCGTGGGCCCCAGGGACCGCGCGCCTCGACGATCGAGGGCAGGTCTGGCCGCAGCGCCATCTGGGCAAGCTTGGGAGGCATCCGCCCTCCTGCGGTGCTCACCAGCGCCTGAACCCGTTTCGAGATCGAGGGATGCGTGGAGAAAATATCCGACATGTCGTCGGGATCGTTCTCGATGCACATGTCCATCACGCCCGATGGCACGTCGTGGATGTCGGCTCGTCCCGAAATCTTGAGCAGGGCGGAAATCATCGCGTCGGGGTTCTTTGTCAGTTCCACGGCACCTGCATCGGCCAGATATTCGCGCGAGCGTGACAGCGAAAAACGGATGACGGACGCCAGGATACCCGCGACCGCCATGATCAGGAGCCCAATGAGCACGGCCGCGCCTGCACCCTTGTTGTCGCCGGAGGACCCCCGCGACGAGGAGCCGGAAAACCGGACGCCCCTGAAGGCGATCTCGCTCAGGAAAGACAGCACGCCCGCGATCACGACGGCGATCACCATCAGCTTGACGTCGCCATTGCGAATATGAGTGAGTTCATGGGCCAGCACCGCCTCGACTTCTGCGTCGCTGAGGTTGTCGATCAGGCCGCGCGTGACCGTCACGGTGAACTGCTTGTCATTGACGCCGGAGGCAAACGCATTGAGCGCCTGATCCTCGATGATCATCAGCCTTGGCATGGTGATCCCGCGCGAGATGCACAGGTTTTCGAGCGCCTCATACAGCTTTGGAGCCTCGCCGCGGTCCAGCCCCTTCGCGCCCGTCACAGCCCCGATGATGGCGACATTGATGCGGTAGCCGACGAAAATCCACAGGGCGACGCCTGCCGTGATGAAGGGCAGGGCGGTAATGAACGTCGAGAATGCCGCTTCAAACGGAGATTGCCGTCCATAACCGCCGCTCATGCCGGTGGCGGCCAGGATGCCGCCAAAGCTGGCGAGGTAGGCAAGGAGGAACAGCCCGACAAGCAACAGCCGCGACCGGATGCGGTTGTTGCGAATGTGGGTGTAGAGGCCGAAAGCCTCGCCGGTCATGGCATTGATCTCCGCGCCTGCCCTGGATGACCGAAGATGGTCAGAACTTCACGGTCGGGGCCACCTCGACCTGAGCGCGCTTCTCATCGCCCAGATCGAAGAACTGGCGCGGCTGGAACCCGAATTTCGAGGCAAAGAACACGGACGGCACGGATTCGATCTGCGCATTGTATTCGCCGACCGAATTGTTGAAGAAACGGCGCGCGGCGGAGAGCTTGTCCTCGACGCTGCCAAGATCTTCCTGCAGTTTGAGGAAGTTGGTGTTGGCCTTCAGGTCCGGATAGGCCTCGGCCAGTGCCATCAGCCTACCGACCGCGCCGTTGAGCTGCTGTTCGGCCTGCGCCTGCGCTTCCGGCCCCTTGGCCGCGACCGCGCCGTTTCGCGCCTTGATCACGGCATCGAACGTGTCCTTCTCGTGGGCAGCGTAACCCTTCACGGTCTCGACCAGATTGGGGATGAGATCATGGCGCTGCTTGAGCTGGACGTCGATGTCGGCAAAGGCCTGATCAGCCCTGCGCCTGAGCGACACCATGGTGTTGTAAGCCATGACAAGGAAGGCGACGATGGCAGCAACGATACCCAGAAAAATCCAGCCTGACATGACAATCCCTCACATGGCGCAGCCCTGCCGGACGGCAGAAGCATCGACGACAAGAGGAACATGCCCCTCGCAGGTGCCTGATGCAAGTGTATGGCTGCAGGGGCGGAAAAGGACTGGAGCGGGCGATGGGGATCGAACCCACGACATCCAGCTTGGGAAGCTGGCGTTCTACCGCTGAACTACACCCGCGCGATGCCGATATAAGGCGAAGTCATGCCCCGGCGCAACGGCTGTTTGCCAGTCTTACACGTTGTCGCTCACCCGTGAGCGGTAGGACAAGGCCTCGGCAAAATGCAGCCTCGCCACCTTCTCTTCGCCATCAAGGTCCGCGAGCGTGCGGGCGACCTTCAGCACCCGGTGATAGCCGCGCGCGGTCAGCTTCATCGCATCCGCTGCATCGCGCAGCAGTTTCTGGCCGGCGGC
>JANMIB010000045.1:0-5950 GCA_031375605.1 Allobosea sp.
CAGTGATCGAGAGCGCGCCCTTGGTCTTGCCGTGGAAGGCATTGGCCGCATAAATAACCTTCGACTTGGCTGGTCCCTGTGCCTGTTCGGCCACCTTGAGGGCAGCCTCGACGGCTTCTGAGCCGGATGAGCCAAGGAACACCATGTCCAGATCACCGGGCGCGATGCGGGCAAGGTTGGTGGCCAGCGCCACCGCGTATTGCGACATGAACGCCATGCAGATCTCATGGCGGTTCTCGTCCTGAAAGCGCTTGCGCGCTGCCACCACGCGGGGGTGGTTATGGCCGAAAGCGACCGAACCGAAACCGCCGAAGAAATCGAGGATCTTGCGACCGTCATCGGTGATGTAGTGCATCCCCTTCGCGCTCTCGATCTTGATCTTGTCAAACCCGAGCAGCTTGAGAAAGTGCACCTGTCCGGGGTTGAGGTGAGCGGTGAACAGCTCCTTCATGCGGCCCACATCAAGCGCCTTGGCGTCTTCGACGCTCAGGAGGTTGGGGCGGGTAGGAGTTGTATCGGTCAGGTTGTAGGCAGCCATGCTCATGGTGGTGTCCCTTTTTTGTCGTGCTTTTCGCTAGCGGCTTTGCCCCACCCTCACCCTCCCCGCATGGCGGGGAGGGAAGCGGCGACTGCGCTGCCAATCATCCAAATGCATCAAATGCTGATCGTTACCCTCCCCGCCATGCGGGGAGGGTAAGGGTGGGGTCTTTTGGCCGATGTGTACTTGTGTAGACCATATCTGCGTGCCGGATCAGGTGCTTAGCGACTTGCGGTACTCGGTGTAGGCGGCGACCAGCATGTCGCTGTCGTTGTAGCGCGGAGTCCAGCCCAGTTCGCGCTTGGCTTTCGAGGTGTCGAGAATGCAGACCTCGTCGGCAATCAGATATTGCTCTGGGTCCATCAGCGGCATGTTGATCATGTCCAGCGCATCCAGTGTCCTCTTGACCGCCCAGCCTGGTGTCGGCAGCAGCATCGAGCGGCTGCCCGCATGCCTGATGAGGTCTCCCAGAAGCTGCCTGACGGGCGGCGGGTTGTCTGAGCCCAGATTGTAGGCGCTGTTCGGCAGGCCCGCGCGCCATGCGGCCTGGCAGGCCGAGGCACAATCGAACACCGAAATGAACTGGTAGGGGTTCTTGCCAGCCCCGATCATCGGCACGGGCAGGTTCATGTCGATCAGCTTGAACAGCTTCGACAGGATGCCAAGACGCCCCGGCCCGATGATCAGGCGCGGGCGGAAGATCGAAATCTGGAAGCCCCTGGCGCGATACTCCTCGCACAGCGTCTCGGTGGCGAGTTTGCTCAAGCCATATTCGCCAAGCGGATTGGCGGGATGGTCCTCTGTCTGCGGCACGCTGACCGAGTGGCCATAGATCATGTCGGTGGTAAAATGCACCAGCCTGGAGGCGCCCTTGGCTTCCATCCATTCAAGGATGTTCTTCGTGCCGTCGAAGTTCACCGGCCAGAAAAAAGCATGGCGCTTGGCGCGCGGCATGATCGGCGACAGCATCTTGGCTGACAGATTGTAGACCACATCGTCCGGCGCGATCGGGATCGCCGTCAGCGTGACGGGCGCGGTGACATCAATCCGGATGAAGCGTGCATTCCGGTAGGCTGCGTGGGCGCTGTTGTGAATGTCGGCGATGATCACCTCTTCGCCTGCTTGTGCCAGATCGAGCGCGAGGCGCTGTCCCACAAATCCATCGCCGCCGATGATGATGTGTTTCATGAAAAACCGTTCCTGTGTCCAATTGGGGCAAGCTGCCCGTCAGCTTTGTGCGATCAGGATGGTGCCCGCAATGATCAGGCCAAAGCCTGCGAGCCGGGCAAGGCCCACATCTTCCGCGAAGAAAAAATAGCTGTAGGCCGCCACCACGACATAGGCGAGGCTGAGGAAGGGATAGGCATAGGACAGCTGCACCTTCGACAGGACAATCAGGTGCGAGGCCATGCTGATCACGAAAGTGCCGAGACCCAGAAACACGAACGGGTTGAACACCACCCTGAACACCGTGCTGACAAGGCCATCCGCCGCCAGATCAAGCGAGCCGACCGCCATCATGCCCTTTTTCAGCATGATCTGGGCCGCAGCATTGGTGAACACCGTGAACAGGATGAGCGGCAGGAACGAGAATGACGAGGTGGCTGGCATGTCCGGACCATCTCACGAGACGACGTTTCTGGCGAACATTCCGTGCGTTCAGAGTTAAGGCCGCTGCTTGCACCTGTCTCCATCGTGGTCTGGAATGATCCTTGTGACTATTCGCAATGTGACGGCCCGGTCTGAACGCGATAACTTGCACGGACGATATGTTGCCATGCGGGGAAGGATCGAGCTTTGAAAACATGGATCATGCTGCTCTCGCTGATGATGCTGCCCGCGAGCATGGCGCTGGCACAGCCTGCCAATGACACGCGCACCCTCCGCATCGTGCCCTTCGCTGACTTGGCGGTGCTCGACCCGATCAATACCACCGCAGGCAATGTGCAGAGCCATGCCATGCACATCTACGACTTCCTGTTCGGGCGCGATGCGGACCAGAACCCGCAACCCCAGATGGTCGAGACATGGTCGGTCTCCGAAGATGGCTTGACCTGGCGTTTCACCTTGCGCGACGGGCTGGCCTTTCATGATGGCGCGCCTGTCACCTCCATGGATGTCATCACGTCATTGAAGCGCTGGGCTGCGCGCGATCCCTATGGCCGGCAACTGGACGGGCTGTCCGTTGAGATGCTGGCCAATGACGCAAAGACCTTCACCTGGGTGTTGAAGCAGCCCTATGCGCTGATGCTGGAAGCCTTGTCCAAGTCCACCAGCAATGTGCCCGCCATCATGCCGGCCCGTGTGGCCGAAACCGATCCGTTCAAGAGCATCACCGACACCACCGGTTCAGGCCCGTTCATCTTCGTGCGGGAAGAATGGGTGCCGGGGGCCCGCGTGGTTTACCGGAAGAACCCTGCCTATGTGCCGCGCCCCGAGCCAGCTTCAGGCACCGCAGGCGGCAAGATCGCGAAGGTGGACCGCATCGAATGGCGCATCATTGCCGACCCGCAATCTGCGGTGTTTGCGCTGATCAATGGCGAAGTGGATTTTCTGGAGAACCCGCCGACGGACCTGTTTGCCGACCTCAAGTCGCGCGGCATGAAGCTGGTCACGACCAATGTGCTGGGTTTCCAGGGCATGCTCAGGCCCAATCACCTGCACCCGCCCTTCAACGATGTCAGGGCGCGGCGCGCGCTGCTCTACCTGATGGATCAGGAAAACTATCTGCACGCCATGTTCGGCGAGCCTGAATTCTGGCGCGTGTGCCGGGCGTTCTTCAACTGCGGCGCGCCGCTTGCCACCGATGCCGGCTCCGAACCCAGCTTCGGCAAAGACAAGGCGAAAGCACGGGCGCTGCTGGCAGAGGCCGGCTACAAGGGCGAGCCGGTTGTCCTGCTGCATCCGAGCGACATCTCGTTCCTGTCAGCCGCTACGCAGGTTCTCGCGCAGGATCTGCGCTCCATCGGCGTCAACGTCGACATGCAGAGCATGGATTTCGCCACGATGGCGCAGCGCCGCGTCAACCGGAATGCGCCAGCCCAGGGCGGCTGGAATCTCGGGATGACATGGTGGAACGGCGCAGGCTCGGCTGACCCGGTGGGCAATGTGCCGATGCAGGCCAGCTGCGACAAGGCCTGGCCCGGCTGGCCCTGCGACGAGGCGCATCAGGCCCTGATCGATGCGTTCGGGCGCAGCCGCAGCCTTGAGGAGCGCCTTGCCAATGCGGTCAAGGTGCAGCAAAGCGCCTACGCCATCGTGCCCTATGTGCCGTTCGGCCAGTGGTTCCAACCTGTCGCGCACTCCCCGAGATTGCAGGGGCTGCTGACCGTTCCGGGTGTGATGGCGTTCTGGAACGTGGAAAAGGCGGCGCGCTGACCCAAGGCGGGTTTTGCGCGTGAAACCGTCATGGCCCAGTGCTATGCTCGCAAACAACGAGGGCTTCTCCATGTCAGCATCCGACCTCACACGCCGCACCGCCATCAAGGCCGGCGCGGCAACGGCGGCCATCTCAGCGATGCCGGGCATGGTTCAGGCTCAGGCCATGGCGCGCGTCAAACTGCGCCTGATGGAAACCTCCGATCTTCACGTCAACATCGTGCCGTATGACTATTACCGCGACGGCGAGGACAACACCGTCGGTCTCGCCAAGACCGCGACGCTGGTCAAGGCGGCGCGGCTGGAGGCGAAGAACCATCTTCTCTTCGACAATGGCGACTTCCTGCAAGGCTCATCCATGGGTGACTGGATCGCCTACAAGAAGGGCCTCAACCCCGGTGATGTCCATCCGATGATCGCCGCCATGAACACCATGGGCTATGCCTGCTCGACGCTCGGAAACCACGAATTCAACTACGGGCTGGATTTCCTCGACCACGGCGTCAAGGCCGCCAATTTCCCGTTCGTCTGCGCCAATCTTGTCAAGAATGACGGTCAGCCACTGGTCAGGCCATGGCTGGTGATCGACCACAGGGTGACGGACGTGACAGGCGCACCCCAGACTGTCAGGGTCGGTGTCATCGGCTTCACGCCGCCACAGATCATGCAGTGGGACAAGGCCCATCTGGAGGGCAAGGTTCGCGCTGGGGACATCGTCGAGGCAGCACGCAGCCATGTGCCTGCCCTGAAAGCCGCTGGTGCCGACATCATCGTCGCTTTGTGCCATTCGGGCATTGCCGGTGGCGATGCGAGGGGTGGCGAGGAGAACGCGGCCCTTCACCTGTCCCGCGTCGATGGCGTCGATGTCATTCTCACAGGCCATCAGCATCTGGTTTTTCCGGGCGGCAAGGCTTTTGACGGCATCGCGGGCGTCGACAACATGCGCGGATCGATCAATGGCAAGCCCTGCGTGCAGCCCGGTTTCTGGGGCTCGCATCTCGGCATTGTCGATCTTGATCTGGAACGCAGCGGCAGCGGCTGGAAAGTCGCAGGCTTCAAGGTCGAGGCGCGGCCCATTTTCGAGCGCACGCCGGACCGCAAGATCGTCTCGAAAGCCGATGCTGATGCTGGCGTGCTGGCCACCGTGGCCGCAGCGCATGACGCGACGCTGGCCTATTTGCGCGAACCCGTGGGCGAAACCTCCGCGCCGATCAACAGCTATTTCGCGCTGGTGGCCGATGATCCCTCCGTGCAGATCGTGGCTGAGGCGCAGATTGCCTATGTGAAGGGACTGATGGCGGGCACGGCTTTCGCGAACCTGCCTGTTTTGTCCGCGGCGGCCCCTTTCAAGTCTGGCGGGCGCAGCGGGCCGAACTTCTACACCGACATCAAGGCTGGCCCGCTGGCCATCAGGAATGTCGCCGACATCTACCTATATCCAAACACCGTGCAGGTGGTGAAGATCACGGGTGCCCAGGTACGTGAATGGCTCGAGCGGTCAGCGGGCATCTTCAACCGGATCGACCCGGCCAGATCCGATGAACAGCCGCTGATCAACCCGGCTTTTCCGGCCTTCAACTTCGATGTGATCGACGGGGTCAACTACAAGATCGATGTGACGCAGGCCTCGCGTTATGATGGCGATGGCAAGCTGGTCGCACCCGATGCCCGCCGGATCGTGGACCTCACCCATCAGGGCAAGCCAGTGACCGAAGCGCAGGACTTCATCCTCGCCACCAACAACTACCGTGCAGCTGGCGGCGGCAACTTCCCCGGCACGAAAACAACCGTCGTGCTGGAAGCGCCTGACCTCAACCGCGATGTCGTGGTGCGCTACATCATTGACAAGAAACGCATCGACCCGACAGCTGACAACAACTGGTCGTTTGCGCCGCTGCCCGCCAACGTGAATGTCACCTTCGTCTCGGGCCCCGGTTCAGCAGCACTGAAGCCGGCTTCGCTGAAGGCTGATCCGGCGGGCGATGGCGGCGATGGCTTCGTCAAATACCGGCTTCGGGGATAGGTCAGGCAATA